>NZ_JBFULV010000008.1:0-111638 GCF_054049715.1 Rhizobacter sp. P5_C2
AACGCGGCCGCGGGCGCCGCGGCACGGACCGCCAGCGMGGCGCTCTCGGGCTCCATCGGCGCCCCGCGACCGCAGGCGGCCAGGGTGCTCACGACGAGGGACAGGGTCAACACGGGCACAAAACGGCGCATCGGGCGTCTCACACAAAGTTCAGGTGAAGACTGATACGCGCGGCGCCGCCAAACGGGGTGAACCCGCCGCGACGATTCATGCCGCCGTCACTCGCCCTGGCGTTTCTTGCGCGGCCGCCCGGCCAGCGCCAGGTCGTAGAGCCAGTTCGGCAGCGCGCGCAGCAGCGTCGCGACGACCCCCATCTGCCACGGGATCACGCGGTAGGTCACGCCGGCCTCGATCGCGCGGAAGGCCCGGTCGGCGAACACCTCGGGCTGCATCAGGAACGGCATGCCGTAGCGGTTCTCGCGCGTCAGCGGCGTGTCGATGTAGCCCGGGCCGAGCGTGACGACCTTCACGCCGTCGGGCCGCAACTCGCCGCGCAGGCTCTCGCAGTAGGCGATCACCGCCGCCTTGCTGGAGCAGTAGGCGCCATGGCCCGGCAGCCCGCGGATGCCGGCCACGCTCGCGATGCCGACCAGCGCACCGCTGCGCCGCGCCCGCATCGCCGTGATGAACGGCTGGAAGGTGGCCGCCATCCCGAGGTTGTTGGTCTCGTAGGTGGCACGCATCACCGCCAGGTCGTCGAACACCGCGGTGTCGATGCCGATGCTGATGCCGGCGTTCGCGATCACCACGTCGGGCAGGCCCTGCGCCGCGATGCAGGCCCGGCCGGCCGCGGTGATCGCGTCGATGTCGCGCACGTCGGCGGCGTAGATCGCGAAACGCGACGCGTCGAGGCGCTGCGCATCGGCCCACTTGTGGACCTCGTCGGTGCGGCGCGCGACCAGCGCCAGCCGGTAGCCGGCCTGGTGGAAGCGCAGCGCGAGCGCCTGGCCGATGCCACTGGACGCGCCGGTGATGTAGACGAGGCCGCTCATTTCGCTTCCCGCGGGCTGAAGACGGCCCGCATGCGTCCGCCGAACTTGATCACCCGGTCGAGGTGGCTGTATTCCATGCTGTCGGCCCGCAGCTCGGTGCCGCCCTGGGTCACGGTGACCGGCAGGTGCGAACGGATGCGCTCGGTGTCGATGAAGGCATGCAGGAACTCGCTGCGGAAATCGATCGGCGGGCCGCCGTCGACGCCGTCGCGGATGATCTCGGCCTGGCCGACCAGCTGCACCTCGGTGGCGTCGCCATTGGCGATGGCCTGGCGCGCGGTGGCGTGCAGCACCCGGCCATCGGGGCCGACGGCGCGCAGCCGCACGTTGTCGATCTCGACGGTATCGGTGTCGGGATAGTGGCGCAGCACGTCGCCTTCGATCTGCGCGCGCAGCTGGCCCTGCGGCGTGAAGCGCTGCAGCGCGAAGTGGCGCATCTCGTAGTCGGGCACGTGGCGCAGCGGCGCGGCGATGCGCGGGTCGTCGGACAGCGGCGTGTTCTTGACCAGCCACCAGGTGCCCATCGCGAGCACGCCCATCAGCAGCAGCGGCAGGTAAGCCGACAGCAGCTCGACCAGCCGCCAGCGCAGCGGCTGCGGCGTGCGCCGGCCACCCGGGCGTGCCGCGGCCGGCGCCAGCGTGCCGGGCCGGCTGCTGGCCGGGGTCGCCGTGTCAGCTTCCGCCATCGAGCGTGACGAGGTGTCCGCGCAGCAGCGCGGCATAGCGGCCGGTGGCCGACAGCAGCAGGTCGCAGAACTCGCGCCCGGCCCCATGCCCGCCGGCGGCCGTGGTCACGTGGTGCGCGATCGCGCGCACCTCGACGTGGCCGTTGGCCGGCGCACAGGCCAGTGCGGCGCGCGCGAGCAGCGGCAGGTCGGGCCAGTCGTCGCCGATGGCGGCCACCGCGTCCCAGCCGATGCCGAGCGTGGTCAGCAGCAGCTGCGCGGCGGCCAGCTTGTCGTGCACGCCGTACACCGCATGCGCGATGCCGAGGTCGGCGACGCGGCGGCGCACCGCCGGGGAATCGCGGCCGGTGATGACGATCGGCGCGATGCCGCCCTGCGCCAGCAGCTTCAGCCCGTGGCCGTCCAGCGTGTTGAAGGCCTTGAACTCCTCGCCGCGCTCGCTGATGTAGATGCGGCCGTCGGTCAGCACGCCGTCGACGTCGAAGATCGCGGCGCGGATGTCCTGCGCGCGCAGCAGCAGTTCGGGCGCGAAGCCCAGCACCGGGGTGATGTCGTCCAGGGCCATCAGATCACTTTCGCGCGCATGAGGTCGTTGGTGTTGATGACGCCGACCAGCCGGTCGTCCGCATCGACCACCAGCAGCACGGTGATGCGGTGCAGCTCCATCAGGTCGGCCGCGTCGACCGCGAGCGCATCGCTGCGCACGCGCCGCGGGCTGCGGTGCATCACGTCGGCCGCGGTCAGTGCGCGCAGGTCGAGGCCTTGCTCGACGAGCCGGCGCAGGTCGCCGTCGGTGAAGATGCCGAGGATCTCGCCGCGCTCGCCGAGCACCGCGGTGGCGCCCAGGCCCTTGCGCGTCATCTCGCGCATGGTGTCGACGAAGGGCGTGGCCGGCGGCACCTGCGGCACCTCGTCGCCGCTGCGCATCACGTCGCGCACATGGGTCAGCAGCTTTCGGCCCAGGCTGCCGCCGGGGTGCGAGCGGGCGAAATCCTCTTCGCGGAACCCCCGCGCATCGAGCAGCGCGACCGCCAGCGCGTCGCCGACCGCCATCTGCGCGATGGTGCTGGTGGTGGGCGCGAGGTTCAGCGGGCAGGCCTCCTGGTCGACGGCGCTGCTGATGGTGATGTCGGCATGGTTCGCCAGGCTGGAGTCGGGCCGACCGGTCATCGCGACCAGCGTGACGCCCAGGCGCTTCAGCGCCGGCAGGATCGCGGCGAGTTCGTCGCTTTCGCCGGAGTTCGAGATCGCGAGCACCACGTCGCCGGGGGTGACCATGCCGAGGTCGCCGTGGCTCGCCTCGGCCGGGTGCACGAACAGCGCCGGCGTGCCGGTGGACGCCAGCGTGGCCGCGACCTTGCGGCCGACGTGCCCGCTCTTGCCCATGCCCATCACCACCACGCGGCCCTTGCAGTGCAGCATCGCCCGCACCGCCTCGACGAAGCTGTCGCCTTGGCGCGCCTGCAGCGCCAGCAGCGCGCGGGCCTCGATGTCGAAGGTCTCGCGCGCCAGCTTCAGCACGCGTTCGGCATCAAAAGAAACGGCGGGAGAGGCGGTCAGGGGCACGGAGAGCGGCTTCGGTCCGATAGGATCCGGCGATTGTAGGCACGCACGTTGCGTTGGCGATTCAATGGCATCCACTCTCGAACTCGTCCTGCTGTATCTCGTTGCCGCGGTCGCCGGGGTGGTGGCATGCCGTTCGTTGAAACTGCCGCCGATGCTCGGCTATTTGACGGTCGGCGTGCTGATCGGCCCGAATGCCCTGGGTCTGGCCAAGGATTCGGCCGGCATGACCTACCTGGCCGAGTTCGGCGTGGTGTTCCTGATGTTCGTGATCGGGCTCGAGTTCAACCTGCCGAAGTTGAACAGCATGCGCCGGCTGGTGTTCGGCCTCGGACTCAGCCAGGTCGCGATGACGGTGCTGGCCGCGCTGGCCGGCAATGCGTTGCTCGGCTGGGGACTGGCCCAGGTCGGCCGCAGCTGGGGGCTGTCATGGCAGAGCGCGTTCGCGCTCGGCGGGGCGCTCGCGATGAGCAGCACCGCGATCGTCGTCAAGCTGATGGCCGAGCGGCTCGAGCTGGAGAGCGAGCATGGCCGCCGCGTGATGGGCGTGCTGCTGTTCCAGGATCTGGCCGTGGTGCCGTTCCTGGTGCTGATCCCGGCGCTGGGCGCGTCGCCCGACGCGCTGGCGCCGGCACTCGCCTGGGCCGGGCTGAAGGCGGTGGCGCTGCTCACCGTGCTGCTGGTCGGCGGCCAGCGCGTGATGCGCTGGTGGCTCACGCTGGTGGCGCGGCGCAAGAGCGAGGAGCTGTTCATCCTGAACCTGCTGCTGGTCACGCTGGGCCTGGCCTGGCTGACCGAGCATGCCGGGCTGTCGCTGGCGCTCGGCGCCTTCGTGGCCGGCATGCTGATTGCCGAGACCGAGTACAAGCACCAGGTCGAGACCGACATCCGCCCGTTCCACGACGTGCTGCTCGGGCTCTTCTTCATCACGATCGGCATGAAGCTCGATGTCGAGATCGTGCTGCGGCAGTGGCCGCTGGTGCTGGCGATGACGGTGCTGCCGGTGCTGTTCAAGTTTGCGCTGGTGACGCTGCTGGCGCGGCTGTCGGGCGCGGCGCCGGGCATCGCGCTGCGCACCGGCCTGTACCTCGCGCAGGCCGGCGAGTTCGGCTTCGTGCTGCTGACGCTGGCGACGCAGGAGCACCTGATCCCGGCCTCGCTGCAGAGCCCGGTGCTCGCGAGCATGGTGCTGAGCATGCTGGCCACGCCCTTCATCATCATGTACAGCAACCGCATCGTGATGCGGCTGAGTTCGAGCGACTGGCTGATGCAGTCGGTCGCGATGACGAGCATCGCCAAACGCGCGATCAACACCGAGGCGCACGTGATCATCGCCGGCTACGGCCGCAGCGGCCAGAGCCTGGCGCGCATCCTCGACGGCGAGCACATCCCGTACATGGCGCTCGACCTCGACCCCGACCGCGTGCGGCAGGCCGCGGCCGCCGGGCAGAGCGTGGTGTTCGGCGACGCCGCACGGCTGCAGAGCCTGATGGCGGCCGGGCTGGCGCGCGCCAGCGCGGTGGTGGTCAGCTACCACGACACGCCGTCGGCGATGAAGATCCTGCGCCTGGTGCAGGCGCATGCGCCGACGGTGCCGGTGATCGTGCGCACGCTGGACGACAGCGACATCGAACGCCTGCAGGCGGCCGGCGCGACCGAGGTGGTGCCGGAGGCGATCGAGGGCTCGCTGATGCTCGCGAGCCATGCGCTGGCGCTGGTGGGCGTGCCGATGCGGCGCGTGATCCGCGTCGTGCAGGACCAGCGCGATGCGCGCTACGGGCTGTTGCGCGGCTACTTCCACGGTGCCGACGACGACACCGTCGACGAGCTGCAGCAGGCCCGGCTGCTCAGCGTGACGCTGCCGACGGCGGCGACCTGGGTCGGCCAGCCGCTGTCGGCGCTGGCGCTGCACGCGGTCGGCGCCACGGTGGTGTCGGTGCGCCGCGCGTCGGGCGCGGTGACGAAGCCGCACGAGGCGCTGGTGATGGCCGGCGGCGACACGCTGGTGCTGTCGGGGCTGCCCGAGCCGCTTGCGCTGGCCGAGAGCAAACTGCTCGGGCGCTGACCGGGTTCAGGGCGCAGGGCAGGCCGGCATCAACGCGCGCGTCGCGATCGTGGTCGGGTTGTCGTCGGTGCCACCGGTGTTGACGGTGTAGGTGCAGCCGTACGCCGGATCGGCCACCGTCGCCGCGGTGACCACGTCGTCGCCGGCCGGCTTCACGCCGGTCTCGGCCCACGCCACCATCGCGGCGAACGCGCCGACCTGCTCGGCCACCGTGAAATCGCAGTGGCTGGGCGCGCGCACCGCCCGCTGCACCAGCCAGCCGCCGTTGCCCTTGGCCTCTACTCGCGCGCGGTAGACCTGCTCCATGCGGAACGGCACGTACAGGTCGCCGAGCGTGTGCAGGCTGACGACCGGGATCTTGAACTCGCCGTTCACCTTCGGGATCCAGCGCAGCCCGTCGCTGCGCAGGCGGTTGGCGTCGGGCGCGGCAACCGCCTTCGCGATCGACGCGTTGAACGAGGCCAGCACGGCATCGCTGGCCGTGAACTTGTAGCTGAAGCGCTGCGTGTCGATCACGCTCTTGTTCAGGATGCCGTTGATCGTGCCGTCGCCGCCGAAGGTGCCCCAGACGACGTTCTGCAGCCCGTTGTTCGCGAAGCCCTGGTCGAAGATCGGCCGCGGGCCGCCGGTCAGGTTCATCACCACCTCCTTCAGCTTCGCGCCCTGCGCGGTCGGCGCGGTGAACGCGGTCTGGCTCGCGAACAGCGTGGTCCGCACGTCGGCGACGAGGGTGGCCCAGTCGGTGGTGGGGAAGGACGCCGCCGGCACGCCGGCCAGTTGCTGCGCCGCGAGCTGGTAGCCGGCGAAGTAGTCGAACAGTTCGGTGTCGCCGACCACGCCGCACATCGGCACCGCGCCGTCGTACTTCTGCTTGTGCACGGCGGTGGCAGCGGCCTCGTCCTCGATCGCCGCGGCGGTGATGTGACCACCCATCGAAACGCCGATCAGGTAGGTGCGGGTCGGCGCGGTGAGCGTGCGTCCGTTCGCCGCGGCGATCTGCACGAAGGCCCGTGCGAGCGCGTTGGTGTCTTCGACGCCGGCGCGCACGTCGTAGTAGTTCTTGCTGTAGCTCGATGCGGCCCACGCGAAGCCCTGCTCCAGCAGGTAGCGGCGGATCGACGGGCTCGTCACGACCAGCCCATTGCCGGCGCCGGTGTAGCCGTGCGCATACATCACGAGCTTGCCGTTCCAGCCCGTCTTCGGCACCTCGATGCGGAAGCCGGCGCCGCCTTGCACGCCGGTCCAGCGGTCGGTGTCGACCGCCACGCCGGCGAGCGCGTCGAACGCGAGCGCCGCAGGATCGGCGGCGAAGGCGGTGCGGCCGTCCTGCGCACGCGTTTCCTCGGGGACCGGCGCAGGCGCCGGGCCAGGGCCGTCGTCTCCGCCTCCGCAGGCAGAGAACAGCAGGGTCGAGGCGGCGGCGAATGCCGTCATCCTCAGCAGGTGTCGCTGATGCATGTGGGTCTCCTGGTGTGTGGTCTCGTGGGCTCGCGACAGCGTGTTCGCCGTGTGGCAGATCCAGACTAGTCGGCGTGCACCGTCGCGTCGCCCGGGCTTTCCCGTCGCGGGCTGTCGCGCGGGGGACAAGCCGTCCTGCACGGTGAAACACCGGCCGCTGGGGTCACCCTTGGGTTCACAATGGCGCCCCGTTCCCGACGGCGAAACCCATGACCGCAGACACCCCCCAGGAATCAGCGCGCGACACCATCAAGCGCAGCATCCGCACCGTGCCCGACTGGCCGGAGGCGGGCGTGCAGTTCCGCGACATCACGCCGCTGCTGGCCGATCCGCGCACCTTCCGCATCCTGATCGACGAGTTCGTGCACCGCTACTTCGACGTGCGGCCGACCGCGATCGCCGGGCTCGACGCGCGCGGCTTCATCATCGGATCGGTGCTGGCCTACGAACTCAACGTCGGCTTCATCCCGATCCGCAAGAAGGGCAAGCTGCCGTTCACGACGGTGCAGGAAACCTACGAGCTCGAGTACGGCTCGGCCACGGTCGAGATGCACACCGATGCGGTGAAGCCGGGCGACCGCATCGTGCTGGTCGACGACCTGATCGCCACCGGTGGCACGATGATGGCCGGCATGCGGCTGCTGCAGCGGCTGGGCGCGGTGGTGATCGAAGGCGCGGCGATCGTCGACCTGCCGGAGCTGCACGGCTCGCAGCGGCTGCGCGAGGCGGGGCTGCCGCTGTTCACGCTGGTCGATTTCGGGGGGCACTGAGCGCGGGGGCACCGAGCCCCGCGGCCGAACTCAGGTGATCGGTGTCTGGCGCGTGATGTTGGCGCGCATCCTCAGCGCCATCACCGAGCCGGCAGCCCGCACCAGTTCGAGCGCGAGCGCCGGCGTGCGCTGGGCCAGCTCCTCGAGGCGCGGACCGCGCAGCGCCCAGACGATGCACGGCGTCATCGCCTCGACGTTGGCCATGCGCGGGCCATCGAGGAACAGCGCCGGTTCGCCGACCACCGAGCCGGCGCGCAGGATCGCGATGCGGTTGCTGCCAGGAGGGCCGCCGGTCACGAAGACCTGCAGCGAGCCCTGGCCGAGGAAGTACATGCTGCGGTCGGAATCGCCCTGCTTGATCAGCAGGTCGCCGGCGCGGATGTCGTGGCGGGTGAGGTAGGGACCGATGACGCGCCACTGCTCCACCGACAAACGGGCGCGAAAGGCGTCTTCCGCATTCAACGTTTGAATCGCTTGGGCCAGGTCCTGCAGTTCCATCGTGTCCTCTGTGTGGTGTGACGCGAACTTGCGAGGCAAGTGCGTGAAAGTGACGCGATTATCAGCGCGTGTGACGGGCATCACAACAGCGCGTGGCAAAACTTGTGCCCGTCGGTCGCCGCAGGCGCCCCGTTCATCGGACGAAACTCAAATCAACAATCTCGCGCGCCTGTTAGTAGTCGAGGATGTAGTGACCCGCCCAGCCATCCAGTGTGAAGCGGGCGCGCATGAGAACGTCGCGTCCAAGAAGTGCTTGGAAGGGTTGGTTGAGCAACGGCGTGGCGAGCACCTCCAGTGGATCGATATGCCAAGTGTCCGGTCCATGTAGCCCGTTGATGTAGAGCCGAACATCGTAGACGTCGCAGGATCGAGCAACGCCATCCGTTGACGCTGTGTGAACCAACGCTCCGCCTTTCGCATCCAGCCCCAACGTTCGAATGATGCTGTCATCCAGCTGCGTTGCGCTTGCGCCGGTATCGATTAAATAGGTCAGATGGACGGGTGGCGGAACCGCAAGTCCGGCCGCTGCAAGTGCCAACGCTCTTGGAGTGCTCACACCCACGTGGCCGTCTATCAATGCGCCGACGCCGGAGACCGCCTTCGTTATCCTACGCACGGCCGCAAATCTCGGGTGAAATGTGCCGCCATTTCTTCCCTCGCGATCTGCTTGACAAAGAAAGGCTCGAGTCCAAACCGTTCATACGCCCACGCGAGTGCTTGCCCGTAGGACGGAAAGAAGTCGCAAACCTGCTCCCCGCGGATCACCACAAATTGCCCCTCCCCTTTGGCGATCAGATTCGGGAGTTCAGATTGAAATGTTTCAAATTCTCTTTGCAAGGTAATCATTGCGTTCTCCTGTGTCAGCTCCTACTCGAATGGTCAAGAGGAGAGGGCGTATAGATCGGTGGTCAAGAGACCTTTGCGCGACGCGGCTGAATCGTGCCCCAAATTCTTTGTCTCTCTTGTTCCGCCTCATGCGCGACGTCACCAGCAAGACGGAAGCCACAACGGTCCTGATCAATCTCTATGCAATCAGCCACTTCCTGCGAGACAACGGACAGATCCACTACAAAAGAGAAGGTCAGCTGGCCACTGCGCAACTGTCGAGCACCCTCACTTGGCGAATAGAGGCACAACTCATCGCCGAGCACAAACAACTGCTTGTCAATCCGCTGACCTGGAGCGATCGGACCAAAGTCCCGCCTGAAGTTGGCCAAAGCCGTTTTCAGGTGCCGTATCCGCCCCTTACCCGCACAGATGACGTTCAAAGCACGAAGCAGGACGACGTCTGAGTAACTGTACTGCCGACGGATACCGCGGCGACTGACCGTCACGGCAGAGGGCGCAAATATGCCGTCTCGAACCAAGTAGTCGAGCATGTGCTTGGAGAAGCCCGTGAGCACAACGACCTCGTGGAGCGTAAAGGTCAGCTTTACCGACGAACTCTTCATGTATGTAGTCTATTGTCAGACTCCATACAATACAACGCGAATCGGTTGTGGGTCGTCGCCACGGTTCCTACTTGCCAATGCAGAAGCGGCTGAAGATCTCGCCGAGCAGGTCATCTGACGTGAACTCGCCGGTGATTTGCGACAACGCCGTTTGCGCGAGGCGCAGTTCTTCGGCGAGCAGGTCCAGCGCCGGGTCCGGCGAGGTGGCCAGTTCGAGCGCCAGCGCCAGGTGCTCCGCGGTGTGGCGCAGCGCATCGACGTGGCGGGCCCGCGCGATGAACAGCCCGTCGGGCGACGCATGCCAGCCGGCCAGTTGCAGCAGCAGGCGGCGCAGCGCGTCCAGGCCATCGCCGGTGCGGGCCGACAGCGCGAGGTGGTGGCCGCCGTCATCGGACAGGCTCGCCATCGCCGCGAGATCGCTCTTGCTGTAGACGTGCACAATGCGTTCGCCATCGCGCCGGGGTGGCGGCAGCCGCGCGGCAATCTGCGCCTCGGCCGCGTCGTACGCCGGCTCGCCGCGCCGCGTCAGGTCGTGCAGGAACAGCACCGCGTCGGCCCGCTCGATCGCTTCCCAGCTGCGCGCGATGCCGATGCGCTCGACCTCGTCGCCCGCCTCGCGCAGCCCGGCGGTGTCGATCACGTGCACCGGCACACCGTCGATCTGGATCGTCTCGCTGACCTTGTCGCGCGTGGTGCCGGGGATCGGCGTCACGATCGCCAGTTCGGCGCCGGCCAGCGCGTTCAGCAGCGAGCTCTTGCCGACGTTCGGCTGCCCGGCCAGCACGATCTGCATGCCTTCGCGCAGCAGTGCGCCCTGGCGCGCTCGACTTAGCACGCCGGCCACGTCGGCGTCGATCGCGCGCAGGCGGCCGAGCGCATCGGCCTTCTGCAGGAAGTCGATCTCCTCCTCGGGGAAGTCCAGCGTCGCCTCGACCAGCATGCGCAGCGAGATCAGCCGGTCGCGCAGCGCATGCACCTCGTCGGAGAACGCACCGCTCAGCGAGCGGCTGGCCGAGCGGGCCGCGGCTTCGGTGCTGGCATCGATCAGGTCGCTGACGGCCTCGGCCTGCGCGAGGTCGAGCTTGTCGTTCAGGTAGGCCCGCTCGGTGAACTCGCCCGGCTCGGCCAGGCGTAGCCCCATCGCGCGCCCGGCTTCGAGGCAGCGCGCGAGCAACAGCTGCAGCACGACCGGTCCGCCGTGCGCCTGCAGCTCGAGCACGTCTTCACCGGTGTAGGAGTGCGGCGCCGGAAAGTACAGCGCCAGCCCGCGATCGATCACCTGGCCCTGCGCATCGGTGAAGGGCAGGTAGGTGGCATGCCGCGGGGCCAGGCTGCGGGCAAACAGCGCATCGACCAGCGGCTTCAGGTCGCGGCCCGACGCACGCACGATGCCGACGGCGCCGCGGCCGGGCGCGGTGGTGATCGCAATGACGGGGTCGTGGTGGCGCGGCAGCATGGCGGCGATTGTCGAGGAAGGGCGCTTCGGGGCGGAAATCAACGGCCCGAAAACGACAAACCCGGGCGACGCACAAGGCGTCACCCGGGTTGAAGATGGCGCGGGGGGAAGCGCCGGTGCAGCATGCTGCGATCCGAATCATCCTCCCGAGCCGCTGCCGAGAATCACGGCAGCGGGTCTGCCCCGCATTGAACTGGTGGAAGCGTCGGCACGGTGCCGTCGTTCCATGGGTGCATGGTCGCGCCGGCCGGGTCTGGCGACAAGCCCCCGCTTGGGGGGCCGCAAGCGCGGGGGCGCTGTCGGCGCGCTACTTGCCGAGCACGCCCAGCTGCTTGTTGATCAGCCACTGCTGCGCGATCGACAGGATGTTGTTCGTCAACCAGTACAGCACCAGGCCGGCCGGGAAGAAGAAGAACATCACCGAGAACACCAGCGGCATGATCCACATCATCTTGGCCTGCACCGGATCCGGCGGCGTCGGGTTCAGCCAGGTCTGCAGCAGGCTCGACAGCGTCATCAGCAGCGGCAGGATGAAATACGGGTCCTTGGCCGACAGGTCGGTGATCCAGCCGATCCACGGCGCGTTGCGCATTTCCACCGTCGACAGCAGCACCCAGTACAGCGCGATGAAGAACGGCATCTGCGCAATGATGGGCAGGCAGCCGCCGATCGGGTTGACCTTCTCCTCGCGGTAGATGCGCATCATCTCCTGCTGCATCTGCTGCGGCTTGTCCTTCAGGCGCTCACGCAGCTCCATCACCTTCGGGTTGATGGCCTTCATCTTGGCCATCGAGCGGTAGGCGCTGGCGTTGAGCCAGTAGAACGCGATCTTCAGCAGCACCACCAGCGAGATGATCGACCAGCCCCAGTTGCCGATCAGCTTGTGCAGCTGGGTCAGCACCCAGAACAGCGGCTCGGCCAGGATCTTGAAGTAGCCGTAGTCCTTCACCAGCTCGAGGCCGGGCGCCAGCACGGCGAGCTTGTGCTCTTCCTGCGGGCCGACGAACAGTTGCGCGTCGAAGGTCCTGGTGGCGTTCGGCGCGATGTCGCCCAGCGGCACGGTCATGCCGACCTGGTAGACGTGCGCCGGGCCGCCGGTCACGTCGTTCGTGACGTCGGCCTTGCCGGTGAAGTACTCGCGCGGCTGCTTGGTGTCGGCCTTGTCGATCAGCCAGGCGGACGTGAAGTAGTGCTGGACCATCGCGACCCAGCCGTTTTCGGCGGTCGTGACGTGGTCCGGCGCCTCGGTCGGGCCGCGCTTCTCGATGCTCTTGAAGTCGACCTTCTTGAACTTGCTGCTGTCGTCGTACACCGCCGGGCCGGTGAAGGTCGAGTAGAAGCTCGAACCGCCGGTGCCGTCGTTGCCGTCGCGCACCAGCTGCAGGTACAGCCGCGCATTGACCGGGGCGCCCGAGGCGTTGGTGATCTCGTTGTGCACCGCGATCACGTAGTCGCCGCGCTTGAAGGTGTAGGTCTTCACCAGCTTGACGCCGTTGACCACCGGCGACTCGAAGCGCACCACCAACTCGTTGCTGCCGTCCTTCAGCGTGCGTTCGCCGGGGACGAGGCTCATCACCGTCAGGTGGTTCGGCAGGCCGCTGCCGCCCGCGGCCGGAATCAGGCCGCTTTGCGCGACATACAGGCGGTGCGCCGATTCGTCGAGCACGACGACGTTCTTCTTCTGGAACTGCTCGTCATGGCGCGGCGCGAGGCCGACCAGCTCCTGCACCATCTGCCACAGGTCCTTCTGCAGCTGCTCGTGCTGCGTCAGCAGCTCGACGCGCACCAGCGTGCCGCCCTTGCTGTCGAGCGTGGCCTTCACCAGGTCCGTCTGGATGTCGACCCGCTCCGACACCACCGCCGAGGCGGCCGGTGCGGTGGCAATGGCCGCCGCCGCCGTCGCCGTCGTGGCCGACCCGGTGGCCGCCGGCACGCCGGCCGGGGCGCTGCCCGGGCCCGCGGCGGCGACCGGTGCCGTCACCGGCTGCGGTCCGAACAACGACGGTTGACCGTTGTGCCGGCTCCAGGCGTCCCAGATCAGGACGAGCGACATCGAGAACACCACCCACAGCAGGGTGCGGCGCATATCGGTCATGGGAGAGTCTCTTCGCGGGGAATGGGGGAAGAAGGAATGCGGGAGGCCGCGTCGGAAGTGGGGGCTGAACGCCGGGCCTCAAGCCGGGTGAACAGGCCACCCAGCGTGTCGGGCACCGGATCGTGGCCGCCATTGCACCACGGGTGGCAACGCGCCAGCCGGTGCAGCGTCAGGTAGCTGCCGCCGAGCGCGCCATGCCGCTCGAGCGCCTGCAGCGAATACACCGAGCAGGTCGGCTCGAAGCGACATGCGCTGCCGAGCCAGGGGCTCAGGAAGAAGCGGTAGCCGCGCACCAGCGACATCAGCAGGCGTTGCGGCGCGGACTTCAACGACTCGACCCACCGAAACATCGTCAGGCTCCTGTCCGGGCAGCTTTCGCCATCACGGCCAGCAGTTCATTGCCGGCCACCGTGCGCAACGCGTCGGATGCCGCGCTCGGAAACAGCTTGCGGTCGAACGGGCTGCGCAGCCGGATCACCCACAAGCCGCTCGGCAGGCCGACCTGCGCATGCACGACGCGCCGGATCTGACGCTTCAGCAGGTTGCGCGTGACCGACCGCTTGGCATGCCGCTTCGGCACCACGGCGCCCAGCCAGCAGGCGCCTTCGGGCAAGTCATCCACAGCTGCGCCCTCAATCGGTGCCTCACCTGTTGACAACTTGTGGGCAGCATGTCGGACAGCAGCCACTTTGACGGCAGGCCGGGCGGCCAGGAAATGAACGGCGAAATGCGTGCTGCGGGCCCGGGTGGGCGCCGCGAGCACGCGCTCGAAGTCAACCGATTGAACGATTCGCCCGATCACGGTGTCGCCCTGGACGCCACGCTGGGCGTCGGCGCACCCGAGGCCGAAGCTGTGGGTGCCGTCGATGCGGTGACTGCAGCTACTGCAACCGGCCTCAGACGGCCAGGCGCTTGCGGCCCTTGGCGCGGCGTGCGTTGATGACGGCGCGGCCGCCGCGGGTCTTCATGCGCACGAGGAAACCATGGGTGCGGGCGCGGCGGGTCTTCGAAGCTTGGTAGGTGCGTTTCATGTTGATCAGTCCTGCAGAAAGGGGGTCCCAAGTTCACGTGGCTGCTGGCGTCATACTCCAACGCCGCTGCACATGACTCGACCCTGCATGCTCACCTTGATCTACAAGAGTCACAAGAGCCGGGCCTTCGGGAAACCCACTATTACACCAAAAACCCCCTGCCAAGTCAAAGACTTGCACGGTGGCATGCGCCCCCGCGGCGGTTGCATCCCGCTTCACAAGACTGTGGATAACCTCGCCCGGCGGGCCCGTTGCACCGTAGAATCCGGCCGCTCCGAGAAGAACTTTTCCACAACATGAGCGCTGATCTCTGGCAGCGCGGCTGCGAGCGTTTGGCAGCCGAACTGCCCGAACAACAATTCAACACCTGGATCCGCCCGCTACCGGCTGCCGACGTCACTGACCAAGGCATCTCCGGCGCGGTGGCATCACTGCGTGTGCCCAATCGGTTCAAGCTCGACTGGATCCGCAACCAATACGCCGGCCGCATCGAGGCCGTGCTGAGCGAACTCGCCGGCAAGCCGGTGCGGCTCGACCTGATGCTCGCGCCGCGTGACAACCCGGCGCCGATCAGCGGCTTCCGCAGCGACGGTCCGGTGCCGATCGTCCGCGCGCTCGGACCGGCCCGGTCTGCCGGGGGCGCCGATGTGGCGACGCTGGGCGCGCCTGCGGTGACCGTGCCGCGCAGCCCGTCCGCCGCGAACGCAGCCTTGCCGCGCCATCGCCTGAACCCCGCGCTGACCTTCGGCTCGCTGGTGGCCGGCCGCGCGAACCAGATGGCCCGCACCGCGGCGCTGCACGTCGCCGGCGCGCCCGGGCAGATGTACAACCCGCTCTTCATCTACGGCGGCGTCGGCCTCGGCAAGACCCACCTGGTGCATGCCGTCGGCAACGCGCTGCTGGCCGACCGCAGCGATGCCCGCGTGCTCTACCTGCACGCCGAGCAGTTCATCACCGACGTCGTCAAGAACTACCAGCGCAAGACCTTCGACGAGCTGAAGGCCAAGTACCACTCGCTCGACCTGCTGCTGATCGACGACGTGCAGTTCTTCGCCGGCAAGGAGCGCACCCAAGAGGAGTTCTTCAACGCCTTCGAGGCGCTGCTGGCCAAGCGCGCCCACATCATCATGACGAGCGACACCTACCCGAAGGGGCTGGTGGACATCGACGAGCGGCTCACCTCGCGCTTCGACGCCGGGCTGACGGTGGCGATCGAGCCGCCGGAGCTCGAGATGCGCGTGGCGATCCTGATGCGCAAGTCGGATGCCGAAGGCACCGCGATGCCGGAAGACGTGGCCTTCTTCGTCGCGAAGAACGTGCGGGCCAACGTGCGCGAGCTCGAAGGGGCGCTGCGCAAGATCCTGGCGTACTCGCGCTTCTCGCACAAGGACATCAACATCCAGCTCGCCCGCGAGGCGCTGAAGGACCTGCTGTCGATCCAGAACCGCCAGGTCGGCGTCGAGAACATCCAGAAGACCGTGGCCGACTTCTACAAGATCAAGGTCGCCGACATGTACAGCAAGAAGCGCCCGGCCAGCATTGCGCGGCCGCGCCAGATTGCGATGTACCTGGCCAAGGAAATGACGCAGAAGAGCTTGCCCGAGATCGGCGAGCTGTTCGGCGGGCGCGACCACACGACGGTGCTGCACGCGGTGCGCAAGATCGCGGGCGAGCGCCAGAAGAACACCGAGTTGAACCAGCAGCTGCACGTGCTGGAACAGACGTTGAAAGGCTGAACGCAAGCGCAACAGAAGCGCGTGGGGATGTCAAAGCACAAGCCTGGGGACAACTCTCGAACAACATGCGAGATGTCCACAGGCCAAGCGGGTTCCGGAAAGTTGTTGTGTGCGAGTCCCGAAGTTCAGGGGCGACTGCACACAGGGTTTCGAGGTCTGTAAGCGGTTGATGGAAAAGGGGAAAATGGCGTTCTCCACAGAGAACGCGATCCTCTACTAAGACGACTAATTTAAGAGGTTGACATGATTGTCTTGAAGGCAGCGCAAGAAAAAGTGTTGGGAGCCCTGCAGGCCGTCTCCGGCATCGTCGAACGTCGGCACACCTTGCCGATCCTGGCCAACGTGCTGATCCGCAAGACCGGCAACCAGGTCGAGCTGACCAGCAGCGACCTGGAAATCCAGGTGCGCACCACCGCCGAGTTCGACGGCGATGCGAGCAACTTCGCGACCACCGTCGGTGCGCGCAAGCTGATCGACATCCTTCGCTCGCTGCCGGCCGACCAGACCGTGACGCTGAGCGCGGCGCAGAACAAGCTCACGCTGCAGGGCGGCAAGAGCCGCTTCACGCTGCAGACGCTGCCGGCCGATGATTTCCCGCTGGTGCAGGAAGCCGCCGATTTCGGTCCGGTGTTCAGCGTGCCGCAGAAGACGCTGAAGACCCTGATCAACCAGGTGCACTTCGCGATGGCGGTGCACGACATTCGCTACTACCTCAACGGCATCCTGTTCGTCGCCGAAGGCAAGAGCCTGACGCTGGTCGCGACCGACGGCCACCGCCTGGCGCTCGCGCAGGCCAACCTCGATGTCGAGATCCCGAAGCAGGAAGTGATCCTGCCGCGCAAGACGGTGCTCGAGCTGCAGCGCCTGCTGAAAGACGGCAAGGACGACAAGAAGGACGACAAGGACAGCAAGGACGAGAAGGACAACGCCCCGATCGAGATGCGCTTCGCCGGCAACCAGGCCAAGTTCAGCTTCAGCGGCATGGAGTTCGTCACCAAGCTGGTCGAGGGCAAGTTCCCCGACTACAACCGCGTGATCCCGAAGAACCACAAGAACCACGTGACGCTCGGCCGTGCGCCGCTGCTGGCCAGCCTGCAGCGCGCCGCGATCCTGACCAGCGAGAAGTTCAAGGGCGTGCGCGTCAACATCGAGCCCGGCGTGCTGCGGATCGCATCGAGCAATGCCGAGCAGGAAGAGGCCAAGGAAGAGCTCGAGATCGACTACAACGGCGACGCGATCGAGATAGGGTTCAACGTCACCTACCTGATGGACGCGCTGGCCAACATGAGCGTCGAGATGGTCAAGCTGGAGCTGCAGGACACCAACTCCAGCGCCCTGTTCACCGTGCCCGAGCAGGCGGGCTTCAAGTACGTGGTGATGCCGATGCGGATCTGACCTGCCGGTCGAGATCCGCAGGGCGTGTCCTGCACGCCGGCCGCCCGTACCCGATGCATTCCATGAGTTCAATACCGCGATGACCGATTCCCTGAACACTCCCGACGACGGCGCCGCCAAGAAGGCGGCTGCAGATGCAGTGTCGAGCGCCTACGGCGAAGGCAGCATCCAGATCCTGGAAGGCCTGGAGGCCGTGCGCAAGCGCCCGGGCATGTACATCGGCGACACCTCCGACGGCACCGGGCTGCACCACCTGGTGTTTGAGGTGGTCGACAACTCGATCGACGAGGCGCTGGCCGGCTACTGCGACGACATCGTCGTGACCATCCACAGCGACAACGCGATCAGCGTCACCGACAACGGCCGCGGCATCCCGACCGGCGTCAAGATGGACGACAAGCACGAGCCCAAGCGCAGTGCGGCCGAGATCGCGCTGACCGAACTGCACGCCGGCGGCAAGTTCAACCAGAACAGCTACAAGGTGTCGGGCGGCCTGCACGGCGTGGGCGTGTCGTGCGTGAACGCGCTGTCGAAGTGGCTGCGCCTGACGGTGCGGCGCGACGGCAAGACGCACTTCATCGAGTTCCGCAAGGGCGTGCCGCAAGACCGCGTGCTGGAGATGCGCGACGGCTTCGAGGTGAGCCCGATGAAGGTCACCGGCGAGACCGAGAAGCGCGGCACCGAGGTGCACTTCCTGCCGGACGACGAGATCTTCAACAACATCGACTTCCACTACGACATCCTCAGCAAGCGGCTGCGCGAGCTGAGCTTCCTGAACAACGGCGTCAAGATCCGGCTGGTCGACGAGCGCAACAACAAGGAAGACAACTTCGCCTATGCAGGCGGCGTGAAGGGCTTCGTCGACTTCATCAACACCGGCAAGAAGGTGCTGCACGCGAACATCTTCCACGCCACCGGCGACAAGATGTCGGACCAGAACACCAACATCACCACCGAAGTGGCGATGCAGTGGAACGACGGCTACAGCGAGAACGTCCTCTGCTTCACCAACAACATTCCGCAGCGCGATGGCGGCACCCACATGACCGGCCTGCGTGCCGGCATGACGCGGGTGATCAACAAGTACATCGAGGACAACGAACTCGCGAAGAAGGCGAAGGTCGAGATCACCGGTGACGACATGCGCGAAGGCCTGTGCTGCGTGCTGAGCGTGAAGGTGCCGGAGCCGAAGTTCAGCAGCCAGACGAAGGACAAGCTGGTCTCCAGCGAAGTGCGCGGCCCGGTGGAAGACGTGGTCAGCAAGGCGCTGACCGACTACCTGCTCGAGAACCCGGTCGACGCGAAGATCATCTGCGGCAAGATCGTCGAGGCGGCGCGCGCACGCGAAGCGGCCCGCAAGGCGCGCGAGATGACGCGGCGCAAGGGCGTGCTCGATGGCATGGGCCTGCCCGGCAAGCTGGCGGACTGCCAGGAGAAGGATCCGGCGCTGTGCGAGATCTACATCGTCGAGGGCGACTCCGCCGGTGGCTCGGCCAAGCAGGGCCGCGACCGCAAGTTCCAGGCGATCCTGCCGCTGCGCGGCAAGATCCTGAACGTCGAGCGGGCGCGCTTCGAGCGGCTGCTGACGAGCAATGAAATCCTGACGCTGATCACCGCGCTGGGCACCAGCATCGGCAAGGACGAGTTCAACCCGGACAAGCTGCGCTACCACCGCATCATCATCATGACCGACGCGGACGTGGACGGCGCGCACATCCGCACGCTGCTGCTCACGTTCTTCTACCGGCAGATGCCGGAGATCGTCGAGCGCGGCCACATCTACATCGCGCAGCCGCCGCTCTACAAGGTGAAGCTCGGCAAGGAAGAGCAGTACCTGAAGGACGGGCACGAGCTCGACGCCTACCTGCTGAAGGTGGCGCTGAAGGATGCGAAGCTCGAGACCGGTGTCGGCGGCACGGTGCTGCTGGGCGAGACGCTCGAGACGCTGGCGCGCCAGTACGTGATGGCGAACAACGTGGTGGAGCGGCTGTCAAACTGGATGGACATCGAGGCGCTGCGCGCGATGGCCAACGGGCTGGCGCTCGACCTCGACACGCTGGAAGCGGCCGAGGTGTCGGCGGCCGGGCTGAAGGGCGCGTTGCACGATGCCGAAGTGACGGCGGAGTTCGATGCCCGCACCGACAAGCACATCCTGCGCATCAGCCGCATGCACCACGGCAACCGCAAGAGCAGCGTGATCAGCGCCGACTTCGTGCACGGTGCCGACTACGAAGCCTTGTCGACGGCCGGCCAGACCTTCAAGGGCCTGGTCAGCAGCGAGGCGGTGGTCAAGCGCGGCGAGGGCGAGAAGCAGAAGGAAGCCAAGGTCGGCGACTTCCGCCAGGCGATGGCCTGGCTGATCCAGCAGGCCGAATCGGCCGTCGGCCGCCAGCGCTACAAGGGGCTCGGCGAGATGAACCCGGCGCAGTTGTGGGAGACCACGATGGACCCGACCGTGCGCCGCCTGCTGCGCGTGCAGATCGACGATGCGATCGAGGCCGATCGCGTGTTCACGATGCTGATGGGCGACGAGGTGGAGCCGCGTCGGGAGTTCATCGAGGCGAATGCGTTGAGGGCGGCGAACATCGACGCGTGAGAGTCGAGCGGAACCGACAGCGAGAGGCGCGACAGTTTTGGTTAACCGCGCCGTCGCGATCGGCGCAAGGATTCAAGACAGTCGAAGGGAAATGAGACGGCTTAATGGCCTTCCCTTTGTTTAGATTGCAGGGTCAGCGAGGCCGGCTCTACCGGCTACCGGGGTTCGCCTTTGGCGCGGCCTCGCTTGCTAGCGTTGTAAGCCTTCTTTGAGGAGTCTGGCTCTGAAGACTGGTCTTCTCGCATGTCTTGAACAATATCGATCATGAGGCCGATCAACTGCTGCAAACGTGCCTTGGCAGATTCAGTCGGTTGCTCTGTGTCCAAGGGTAGCTGCTCAGGTTCGGCACGCGCACGGTTGCGCCCGTGGAGCGAAAAGCTTGAAGTGACGTGGGGAACGAGTTCAACTTCAACCTCTCCTACGTGCCCAAAGCGTCGTGCCATGGTTTCAATACCGGCGCGTTCAAGAACGCGAAACTCGGCGAACGCAATGTCTGCAGTGGGACGGCTGACGGGATCCGAGATAGCGGTGAGCTCACGTAGTACTCGCTGGCCGACACCAGGGATTCCTGCCACGATATCGTTTGGGGTTTGAAGTGCGGCGAAAAGGGCGTACCAGAGCACCATCGCTGGAGTGCCATTTATTTTAAGAAGTTCTAGATGTTCAAGCGATCCCGGAGCGACTTGCGTCGCGAGAAAAGCGCAGACAGCCACACGTTCGTCGCGTTGGGTCGATCCACTTTGAGACATCAGCTTAAGTGCTGATTGGAGATATAGGCCGCGCTCTTCTCTAGTTGCTGCGGCAATATCACGTAGCGACCATCTATCACCCAACTGAGTCGATAGGTGCTGCCAAATTTGTTGCTGCTCACTAGCATTACCGTGAAAGGTGCTGTAAGCCAGTTCACCAAGCGTTCCAGGAGGCTTGAGGCCCATTGCAAGGTGCGCACAGATCCCTAGTGGCCCCATTAAGTCTGAAACCACGGATTGGAACGAGCCGGGCGTTGCGGTGGTATTCAGGCCCGCATAGGTTTCCGTCCACCGTTGAGGTAGCTCCTGCATCATTCGCGCCGGCAGCTGTATTGAGAGTGCTTTGCCCCATGCGTAGGAGAGTGTTCGCTTGCAGATGGCGGGCGTGACCAATCGAGGCAGTAGACGGCCATCGGCGAGTAGGACGGCCTCCGCAATGGCCAGTGCCAATATCGGGACCGAGACATCTTGCTTGGTGTCCAGTAGAGACTCTTGGAAAAGATCAGACGCTTCTTCTCTAGTCAAAATCCTGCACAGCGCTGTGATAGGTGAAGGGGCGGTCGGCGACGCATTGAGTGCCACTAGTAAAGCGGAAATCGTACTTCCTGGCACTATCAACAGGTTTGGTAATGGCAGAGTTGAGATCGGCTGTTCCTGCCAGTATGCGTAACAAAGAGTCTGATCTACGCCGGGATTAATACTCGTGACGCGACTTATATTAAGATCGTCAATCTTGCGTGCGCCGATAACGAGTTCAACGAGCTCTTTCCGAGTTAGTGCCGTATTCCACATATCAAGCCTTGCCGAAGATTTGTTTCTTGGTTGCGGGTGCCTTTGGCGGGGCGACTAGCCTGAGCGCTGCATCGAGATAGCCGGGAATCGAATTTTTCCAGTACAGCGAGAGCGCGGTCTTGGCTCGTGTGATACCCGTATAGATCAACTGCTTCTGTGCGGCTTGGCCGGTGGCCGATAGGTGGTCTAGGGCAGCAATGTGAACAGCGCGAAATTCCAGTCCCTTGGCAGCGGTTATCGTGGATAGCCAGACCATTCGTGACGCTTCGAATTGCCCCGCGAGATTGGCTCGTGTGAGCTGAGGGGCGAGGATCGTTTTGCGAAGTTCATCATGGATTGCATTCAGATCTTCATTCCGAGGGCAGAGTATTGCTATGAGATCATCGGGATACGCAAAACGCTGCGCTTCGATTTGTTCCGCAATTGCTGCTGCTTGCTGAGGCAAGGTGAGGCCTGGCTTTGGATAGACTTTCGATGGATACAACGCGTCGTCGTACTGGCACGACGGAAGCATCGGCGTGTAGTCGGGCTTGCCCTTATAGATTGCGTCGGCGACTTTGCAGATCTCTCGCCCATTGCGAAAGTGGTACTTGAGAGGATAAATCTCGTCGACGCAGTTTTCCAGAACTTTCACTGGATCGCCGCCAATGCGATAGATCGCTTGTTTGCGATCAGCGGTGGCAACTAAGACAGTAGTGAGTTGTCGAAGCAGTCGAATCTCTTGCTCGGAGAAGTCTTGCGCTTCATCGAGGAGTAGTGCGTCGTACACCTTGCCAACCTTTCCTGCCTTCAACAGGGCTTCCACTCGATTGGCTCGCTCCTGTCTTGCGGCAGAGATGTCCATACCTTTGCTATCGAAGTGCCGTCCCTCGCTGAGCAAGATGTCATTGAAAAGACGGGTGTGGGTGATGATCTTGTCGTTCGGAAACTTGTACTGCAGTCCGCCCATCTGAATGAATTGCTTCAGTAGTGAGCCGAATACGACGACATGCAAGTTTGGGAACTCATCCAGAAACAACTGGTTCGCACGAAGAAGCAGGAGATTGGTCTTTCCACTCCCTGGCGGGCCCTGCACGAGAAGGTTCTTGTCCTCGTCGAAGTCGAGCAGGGCCGACTGCTCGTTTTTGAGCTCTTTCTCGTCCTTCCACCAAGTTCCAGTCATCACTGTGCTCCCTGCAGGCTCAGAGGTACCACATTGCCGCTGCTGGCAGCGAGGCCGTTGTCCTGCGCTGCGTATGCCGCCTCTAGGGCGGACGTGAATTGGGCCTCAAGGTCCGAACTGTCAAGCAGCGCAGGCAACTGCCCTGAGTAGAAGCGTTTGCGTTCAGGCATCTCTGCTGGACTATTGATCAGCGCGGCTGCCGAAAGTGCATGGAAAACGGGGGAGCCGCCGTTGTAGTCGACCATGTGAAGGTCGACCTCAAACCACAAGCTACTTTCCAATCCGAGGTCTTTGTCGGCTTCGAACTCGATTCGCGTCGCACATGTTCTCGTGTCGTCATCGATGTTCGAACGGGTCTCTCGCAAAGGAAAGCAGTCGAGCCCATTGACGATTGCCAAGCAACGCATTTCTAAGCGATTGCTGGCATCCAGCATGGCTTGACGAATGCTCCAAGCCGTTTCGCTCGATGCGTTCGACTTCGACTGCACCTGAGCTTTGTGAAACTGCTGCCGCTTTCGAATTCGTTCCCGCGCATCTGATGGCGACTCCATTGCAGGGGGAACAGCGATTGCAGCGAAGTCCTCCCACTTCACGAGCTCGAGGCGTGTGGCTGAGTTTTTGAGCAGGCAGTTGCGACACAACGCCACCGAGCGCGCATCGCTGCCATACACGTCGGGACTTATGGATGGATCTTCGATCGCCTGGACCAAGCTGGCGAAGGGATTTTCGAACTCGGCGTACAGGCCCTTGCGCATCAATAGATCATGCAGAACCGCCCCCAACTGATAAAACGTGACAGCTCGCCAGCCCTCTAGCGTATCCGGTTCCTTCCGCAGCAAGAATTCAGGCGAGCTGTAGCGCAACGTCCCGATGAAAGCGCGCTGATCAACGTCTGTGAGATTCGATAGGCCGATGGGCTTGAGGACACCGAGGTCAAGTAGGGTGGCCTTCGAGAAGTCAGCGCTAATGGCGACGTTCTCGGGCTTGATGTCTCGGTGCGCGAGCCCCCGATCCTCAAGGAATCGGGCAGCTGAAGCCAGTTGTGCAACTATGGATGCGATGTTTTCTGGCGGGATGTCATGAAGCGCCTGCTGTAGGTTCCTATCAGCAAGAGGCTCCATTACTACGAAAAGATGCCCAGTATGCGGACAGGCTCCGCCGTCGAGGATGCGTACCAGATTAGGATGGTGCGCACCGACAAGATTAGTCTCTCGCTGGACTCTTTCTAGTTGCACATGTCGCCCGTACCGCTCGACAAGTTCAGGGTGAAAGACTTTTAAGGCTCCCTGAATCCCATCTTTGCGGGCTCGGAATACCACTGCAGATTTGCCGCTGCCGTAGACGCCATCTGTGGTCCAGCCACCGATGACAGCGTTCTCAAGGCTCTTCGCAAAGAGCTTGGCCTGAACTGAGTCCATGGTCCTCTCCCCTTCGCGTCAACGATACCTTGGCACTTGCAGCTGTCAATTGGTGCTACTCGGATGGTTGTGCCACCAGCGTACTGATTTGGAAGAGATTTCTCAATGCCAACATTGAGGATGAAGCGCGGGTAGCGATTGGCTCCATTGCTGCCCTCTCCATGTCCGCAGACGGTAGAAATTGATGAGTGAAGCTGAGCGAGCCGCTCGAACTGCTATGAGCAGATTCGCACCTCAGCGTCTGAGGTTGAGGAGCGAGGCTCCTTCGACATCGAGTTCATCACTCGTTTCGCCGAAGCTCTGCTGCTTTGCGACGCTAGCCCACGGTGGTTCGCCGCGCTCCTCTTTGTCACCACATGCCGGCGCCCGCGGCGGGATCGGGCCGGTTGATGCAGGACTGATCCTGTAATTGAGCGCGGTCTTCGGTCTGGCGTGAGGCACTGCCCGGCGATTGCGATGGCGCAACGAACAAGATGACCACACTGATGTAGCGACGAATCGTCGATATCCACGATTGGTCTGGCTGCTGCTCGAGCGCGGTGCCGCCATCGAGCAAGCCGACGGCCCCACGAGGCGTCGTTGCGTTCGCTATCGACGGCGTTCCTGAATCCAACGCGGTGTCGGAGATCCTGCTCCAGGCGACCCGACATATACGTGCCCTCGCGAAGTGCGAGCCCGAGGGTCTCTGGTGTCAACCCCCCAGACCCGGCCTTCGCCACCCCGTAAAATCCGACGTTTTTCCATCGGCACCTTGACTGGCAGTTTGGCGCTCGCACCGCGCCGCATCCCTCTTTCCGGCTCCGGGCTGATCCGCCTGCTGGCCACGCTTGGCGACACCGACATCCCCACCCCGAAGGACAGCTTCTCGGACGGGCTGTGCCGGTGGTTCGACTGGACGGACGCGATCTCGTTGTCCTCGGCCCTCGATGGCCCGCAGGCGTCGTCGACTGACGCGCCTTCCGGCCGCACCGCCGCGATGGCCGCCGAGCGCGAATGCCGCCGCGTGCGCGACACCGTGACCAAGCTCGCCGCGCCCGACCCGACCACCGACGACTTCCCGCCGCACCGCCAGCGCTACCTCGGCTGGCAGCAGGCGATGGAGTCGAACATCGGCCCGCTGCGCCGCAAGCTGCGGGCCTCGCTGTCGGCCGCCTCGCCGGCACTGGCGCGGCTGGCGGCTGTCGATGCGGTGATGGACAAGGTCATCGGTGCCCGCGAACGCACGCTGCTGGCGACGGTGCCGGCATGGCTCGAACAGCACTTCGAGCGCGTGCGCGGTGACTCGAGCGACGACCAGCCCGACCGCTGGCGCGAAACCTTCTGCCAGGACATGCGCGAGGTGCTGCTCGCCGAACTGGACCTCCGAATGCAACCGGTCGAAGGGCTGCTCGAAGCCCTTCGCGGGTCGTCACCTGACCAACCATGACCAGATTTCTCCATCACGCCGCGTTCGCCACCGGCCTGGCCGCCCTCGGCTGGGTTGGTGCCGGCTATGTCGGCTCCAATCCGCTGGCGCTGGCCATCACGGCCCTCATCGGGGCGTTCTACCTGATGGGTGCGCTCGAGCTGCATCGCTTCCGGCAGGCGACCGCCACGCTGGCCCAGGCTGTCGCCGGCCTGGCCGATCCGCTGCCCGCGCTGCGCCCGTGGCTCGACGGCGTGCCCGCCTCGCTACAGAACGCAGTGCGCCGCCGCATCGAGGGCGAGTCCGCCGGCTTCCCCGGCCCGGCACTGGCGCCGTACCTCGCCGGCCTGCTGGTCCTGCTGGGCATGCTCGGCACCTTCGTCGGCATGGTGTTCACGCTGCGCGGCACCGGCCTGGCGCTCGACACCTCGACCGACCTGCAGGCCGTTCGCGCCTCGCTGGTCGCTCCGGTGCAAGGCCTCGGGCTGGCCTTCGGCACCTCGATCGCCGGCGTCGCCACCTCGGCGGCACTGGGCCTGCTGTCGGCACTGGCCCGGCGCGAACGCGTGCAGGCCTTGCAGCAGCTCGATGCCAGCATCGCCACCACGCTGCGCCCCTTCTCCGGCGTGCACCAGCGCGAGGAATCGCTGAAGCTGCTGCAGCGCCAGGTCGAGCAGATGCCGGCGCTGGTCGACGGCCTGCACGCGGTGATGCAGGCGATGGAGCGGCAGGCCGAGGCAGCGAACGCCCGCCTGCTGGCCAGCCAGCAGCGTTTCCACGGCACGGCCGAGGCGGCGTTCACGGCGCTGGCCTCGTCGGTCGATCGCACACTGAAGGAGAGCCTCGCGGAAAGCGCCCGCCTGGCCGGCGCGACGATCCGTCCCGCGGTCGAGGCCACGATGGCGGGCGTCGCGCGCGAGACCGCTTCGCTGCACCAGACGATCGCGACCACCTGGCAGTCATCGCTCGACGGTTTTGCGCAGGCCTTCGAGCAGCGTTCGAGCGCGCTGCTGGCCACGGTGGCGCAGTCCCATGCCGATCTGCAGTCGGCGTCCGCATTGCAAGAGCAGGAACGCCTGGCCGCCATGGCCGACAGCCTTGAATCGATGGCGGCATCGCTGCGGCACGAATGGCAGCAGGCCGGCTCGCGCAGCCTGGCGCAGCAGCAGCAGGTCTGCGAGACGATGGAGCGCAGCGCCCGCGAGATCACGGTGCAGGCCGAACGCCAGGCCAAGGCCACCACCGCCGAGATCGCCCGCCTGCTGCAGGCCGCATCCGAAGCCCCGCGCGCCGCCGCCGAGGTGATCGTCGAGCTGCGCCAGAAGCTGTCCGACAGCATGGCGCGCGACAACACACTGCTCGACGAGCGCGCCCGCATCCTCGGCACGCTCGGCAGCCTGCTCGACACGGTGCAACAGGCCGCCACCGAACAGCGCAGTGCGATCGATGCGCTGGTCGGCTCGTCGGCCGCGCTGCTCGATCGTGTCGGCATGCGCTTCAGCGAACAGGTCGACGCGCAGACCGACAAGCTCGCCGCGGTGGCCGCCCAGGTCACCGGCAGTGCCGTCGAGGTGGCCAGCCTGGGCGATGCGTTCGGCCTGGCCGTCGAGCTGTTCGGCCAGTCGAACGACAAGCTGGTGGCCCAGCTGCAGCGCATCGACAGCGCGCTCGGCAAGTCGCTGGCACGCAGCGACGAGCAGCTGGCGTACTACGTGGCCCAGGCGCGCGAGGTCATCGACCTGAGCCTGCTGTCGCAGAAGCAGATCATCGAGGACCTGCAGCGCCTCGCCGGCAAGGCGGCCCCGGTGGCCGTGGCGGTGCGGTGATGGAAGAGATCGACGCGGGTGGGGAATCGTCGGTCCCGGTCTGGGCGGTCTTCGGCGACCTGATGGCGGGCCTGCTGGGCGCCTTCGTGCTGATCCTGCTGTGCGCGATCGGCGCGCAACTCGAACTCGCGAGCCGGCTCGAGAACGAGGTGAAGCAGCACCAGCTCGAGGAACAGCGTCGCCAGGCGCTGGAGCGTGCGCTGGCCGGGCCGCTGGCCGCCGGCCGCGTGACGCTCGACCATGGGCGCATCGGCATCAGCGGCAGCGTACTGTTCGCTTTCAATTCGGCCGACCTGCAGCCCGAAGGCCGGCAGCTGTTGCAGAGCCTGGCCGCGCCGCTCGCCGCCTACCTGCGGGCGCGCGACGAGGTGCTGATGGTCAGCGGCTTCACCGACGACCGCCAGGTGCGTGGCGGCAACCGGCAGTTCGCCGACAACTGGGAGCTCTCGGCCCAGCGCGCGTTGACGGTGACGCGTGCGCTGATCGAAGAGGGCGTGCCGTCGTCATCGATCTTCGCGGCGGCCTTCGGCTCGGAGCAGCCGGTCGCGCCGAATGCCGATGCCGATGGCCGGTCGAAGAACCGGCGCGTCGAGATGGCGCCGACACCGCGGCCGTCGCGCGGGAGCGCGGCGCAACCTCATGGCTGACGGCGAGCGGCTCCTCTCGGCGATCGAGGCCTTGCGCGAGCGCGGGGCGCAGCAGGTCGATCCGGTGCGCTTTCGCTTCATCGAATCGCTGGCCGAGCGCGCCGCACGGCACGAGGGCGCCGCGCGGCGCGTGCTGGACGAGCGGCTGGCGCAGCTTCTGTCGGCCCATGAGCTGAAGCTCGACCAGGGGGCGCAGCCGCAGGACAACGCTCGCCCTCCTGCCGGCACTGATCCGCTGCCTCGCAGCGCGCTGGCCGACCTCGTTGCCGAACTTGGTGGGCGTTCCACGCAGACGGCCCCGGTGTCGACAGCACAGGCGAAGACAAAAACGGCGGCAATTGATTCGACCGTCGAACTGGAGACGCTGCCGTTTTTCCGGCGCACCTGGTCGCGGCTGAGCGCCGATCAGCGCCTCGCGCAATCGCAGGCCGCGTTGCCGGACAACGCCGGCCCGCTGAACTCGCACCACCTCGTGCACCGCTCGCTGACGCTGATGCGCGAGCTGTCGCCCGGCTACTTCGACCGCTTCGTGGCCCATGTGGATGCGTTGCTGTCGCTGCAACAGCGCAAGGGATGATGTTGCGGCGGAATGCGCATCCCCAAGTTTGCTGATCCGCGCGTGGGTGGAACTTCGGTTGGCGTCGACTGCGTGACGGGGCTATAACCGACCCTCAGCAATCAGCGCGCGCCGCAAGGTGTTGCGCGAGAGGGAGCCGATGTGAGCGACGAGCCGAGCGCACAGGACTGGCGACAGCCGTTTCGACGCCTGGCCATTGGTGCCGCGCTCGCGTTGGCGGTGGTCGCGGGCTTCCTCGCGTTCTCGCTGTGGACCAGCCACCAGCGCTACCAGGTGGCCGCGGCGGACAACCTGCAGAACCTGACGCTGAACCTCGAGCGCTACCTCTTCACGCGGCTGCAGGCGGCCGACCTGGTGCTGCAGTCGGCGGCCCAGGAGTTCCGGCGGCTCGACAGCCAGGGCCCGGTGCGGGCAGATCAGTTCACCGAGGTGCTGATCGGCCTGCAGCAGCGCCTGCCCGAGGCACCGGCGCTGCGCGCGGCCGATGCGGACGGCCTCGTGAAGTTCGGTGCCGGTGCCGATGCGCAGCGGGCGCTCAGCGTGGCGCAGCGCCATTTCTTCAAGCAGGCCGTCAACGCGCCGGGCCTGGTGCTCGGGCTGCCGCTGAAGTCGCGCATCACCTCGCGCTGGGTGCTGCCGATCGCGCGCCAGCTTCGCGATGCGAGCGGCGCGCTCGCCGGCGTGGTCTACCTCAACATGGATCTCGACGAACTGGGCGGCATCATGCGCTCGCTGCGGGTGGGCGAGCGCGGCGTGATCACCGTCTTCAATGCCGACCGCGAGGTGCTGTTGCGCCTGCCCGAGATTCCGCTCGTCGCCGACGAGAAGCCGGCGCGCCTGGCCTCGCCGGAGACGCAGCAGGCGGTGGCGAGCGGGCAGACCGCGGGTGGTTTCGAGACGCGCAGCTCGCTCGACGGGCAGCTGCGCACCGTGATGTACCGGCAGCTCGGGCGCTACCCCGCCTACGTGCTGATCGGGCTCGAGCAGGGCGAGCTGATGGCACCGTGGCGGCGCGAGCTGACGATCGCCGCGGCGTTCTGGTGCTGCCTGGTGGCCGGTGTCGCCGCGCTGCTGGGCACGCAGTACCGGGCTGCGCGCCACCGTGCCGCGGTGCTCTGCGAGCTGCAAGCGGCGCGCGAGCGTGCCGAGGAAGCCAGCCGCTCGAAGTCGCTGTTCCTCGCGAACATGAGCCACGAGATCCGCACGCCGCTGAACGGCGTGCTCGGTTTCGCGCAGATCGGCTTTCGCGACCTCACGTCGTCGCCCGAGGTGCGCAGCCGCTTCGGGCGCATCCTCGAATCGGGCAAGCTGCTGCAGGGCATCCTGAACGACGTGCTCGACATGTCGAAGATCGAGGCCGGCAAGCTGCTGCTCGACGAGGGCCCCACGCCGCTGCGCCCGATCGCGCAGCGCGCCGTCGACCTGGTGCGCCAGGCGGCGGCCGACAAGGGCGTCGGTCTGCACCTGCTGGTCGACGAGCGGGTGCCCGAGCAGATGCGCGTCGACGGGCTGCGGCTCGGGCAGGTGCTGCTGAACCTGTTGTCGAACGCGGTGAAGTTCACCGACGCGGGCGAGGTGTCGCTGAGCCTGCAGGTGGACCATGGCGAGCTGCTGGTCGAGGTCAGCGACAGCGGCGTGGGCATGTCGGCCGAGCAGGTGGGGCGGCTGTTCGTGTCGTTCGAGCAGGCGGATGCATCGACCACGCGGCGCTATGGCGGCACCGGCCTGGGCCTGGCGATCAGCAAGCGGCTGGTCGAGCTGATGAAGGGCTCGATCCGGGTGTCCAGCCGCACCGGCGAGGGCTCGGTGTTCTGCGTGCGGCTGCCGTTGGCGGGCGCGATGCCGAACGGTGCGCCGGCCGGCGAACGCCTGCCGCCCGCGGCCATCGACGTGCCGATGCGCGAGCGGCTGAGCGGCCTGCGGGTGCTGGTGGCCGAGGACAACATCGTCAACCAGATCGTGATCCAGAGCCTGCTGGAGAGCGAGGGCGCGCAGACCGACATCGTCGGCGACGGGCACCTGGCGGTCGCCCGGGTGTCGGCGCCGGACGCGCGCTACGACGTGGTGCTGCTCGACGTGATGATGCCCGGCATCGACGGCTACGAGACCGCGCGGCGCATCCATGCGCTGTACCCGCAGCTGCCGATCATCGGCCAGACGGCGCATGCGCTGCCCGAGGAGCGGGAGCACTGCATCGCCTCCGGCATGGTCGACCGGGTGACCAAGCCGATCGATGCGGACGAGCTTGTGCGGGTGATGCTGCGGCATTGCCGCAGCCGGGTGACGTGACAGGGTGAGCTGAGGGACAGCCCGGCTCGGCGGTCCGGGGTCAGGGCGGATCGCCGAGCGAGAACACCGGCCCGCCGAGGTGGCTGATGTAGACGCGGCCCTGGCTCGACGAGAACAGCACGCGGTGGGCCTTCAGGAAATCCAGGCCGAGGACCATCTCGGGTTGCCCAGCGATGCGCTCGGCATCGTCCCAGCTCGAATGCTTGCGGCGGTAGGACGCCCACCGGTCGGAGACCAGCACCTGCGTGTTGCGGATCGACTCGGCACCGAGCTCGATGCTGTCGAAGCGGCCCGGCCACATCCGCGCGGCGCCTTCCGGCACCTGGAGTCCGGCGCGAACGGCCGCGGCCTGGTCGATCACGCTGACCGCTGCCGACGATGAGAAGATGGCGCGCACCGGCTTGCCGTTGAGCAGCACCTCGACCACCGCGCGGCGGTCCTGCGGGCTGCGCTCGATCATCGGCAGCTCGACCGCCTGCGCATCCCAGTAGGCGAGGAAGGCATCGCCGCAACCGTCGGGGCGGAAGAAGCGCAACTGCCGCTCTGCCAGCACCATCTCGAGGTCGGTCTGCAGCAGGTAGTCGGCGGCCAGCACCGCCTGCCGGTTGCTCGGGCCCTGGTCGTCCCAGGCCACGCCGATGCCGGCGCGTTGCCAGTGCAGCAGCGGCCCGAAGCTGATCTCGTCGGCGAGCGCCCGGTAGGCGCGGGTCTCGCCGGCGGTGCCGTACAGCACGAATTGCGTGTGCTGCAGCGTCAGCTTCGCGCGTTCGGCGGTCGCCCGGTCGATGTGCGTCGCCGTGGTGCCGACGTCGATCGACACGCGCATCGGCTGGCCGTTGATCGTGCCGTCGATCAGCGGCACGGAGGTCGATAGGTCGACGGCCAGCGCACCGACTTTCGTGAGGCGGCAGGCCGCGCCGGCGCCGGACGCGGCCAACAGCCCCACGGCGAGAAAGGAAGCGGCTGCGGCGCGGCGAATGTTGGCGGTCATGGGGTTGTGAAATCGGCCATCTGCATGCGACGGCCTGTCATCTGTTGGCGCGATGGTATCGGCGGCCCGGCCGCCGTGGACGCCTAGAGTCGCCGATTCACGAAAACGGAGCGGGCGCGACGCCGCCATCCTTGCATTGATCGATCGCTTTCACGGCATGGAAGTCTTCACCCGCGTGGTGGAGCTGGGCAGCTTCACGCGGGCCGGCCTCGCGCTGCAGATGCCGAAGGCGCGCGTGACGACGGTGATCCAGGCGCTCGAGGCGCACCTCGGCGTGCGCCTGCTGATCCGCACGACGCGGCGCATCAGCCTGACCGACGAAGGCGCGCTGTACCACCAGCGTGCCCTCGCGATACTGGGGCAGATGCGCGAGCTGGAAGGGGCGCTGCACGATCCGTCGGGAGCGCCGTCGGGCCGCTTGCGGGTCGACGTGCCGGCGGCGATGGGGCGCCAGGTGATCGCGCCGGCGCTGGCGGATTTCTTCCGCCGCTACCCCGGGATCGTGATCGAGCTCGGCAGCTCCGACCGCCCGGTCGATCCGCTGGCCGAAGCCTACGACTGCGTCGTGCGCGCCGGCGAGGTGCATGACGAGCGGCTGGCCGCGCGGCTGCTCGGCCGCCTGCCGGTCGTCACCTGTGCGGCGCCGGCCTACCTCGATGCGCACGGCACGCCGCACTCGCTCGACGACCTGGCGCAGCACCGCGTCGTCAACTTCCATTCGCCACGCGACGGCCACCTGTTCCCGTTCGATTTCCATCGCGCCGGCGAACACCACCAGTGGCGCGGCGCGCACAGCGTCGCCTGCAACGATGTCGACACCTCCATCGCGGCGGCAGTCGCCGGGCTCGGCCTGGTGCAGGCGCCGTGCAGCCGTGTGGTGGTCGACCACCTGGCGCACGGCCGCCTGGTGCAGGTGCTGGCCGACTGGAGCGCCGGCAGCCTGCCGCTCACGCTGCTGCATGCGCGGCCGCGCCAGCCGACCGCGAAGCTGCGGGCCTTCAGCGACTGGCTGGTGGCGCTGTTCCAGCGCGAGTTCGACGACCTGCCGACGCAGCTCGACAGCCTGCAGCCGTCGCCATGGCTCGCGATGCTCGACCGGCCGCCGCCGCGCTGAACGGCCCTCAGGGCGGCAGCACCGGCAGCGGGGCGATGTCGCCACCCGGCTCGGCCGGGATGTGGCCCACGTTGAGCACCATCGACACCATCGCGAAGTAGCCGACCAGGCCGGTCAGCTCGACGGCACCCGCCTCGCCGAAGCGCGCCACCGTGCGCGCCCAGGTCGGCTCGCTGACGCCGTGATGCGCCAGCAGCTCGGTGCAGAAGTCGTGCACCAGCGTCTCGTCTGCGTCCATCGTGTCGGGGCGGCGGCCGTCGCGCAGTGCATCGATCGTGGCCTGCGCCGTGCCGGCCTGCAGCGCCAGCGCGACGTGCACCTTCCACTCGAACTGCTGCCGCCAGTGCCGTGCGACCAGCAGCGTCGCGAACTCGCTGGCGCGCACCGGCAGCGAGGTGCCGAAGCGCAGGAAGGCGCCCAGCTTCTGCACATGGGCGAGCAGCTCGGGGCTGCGCAGCAGCGCAATGAACGGGCCCTTGACGGCCTTGCGGGGGCCGGCAATCAGTTCATCGGCGGCGGCGCGCTGGGCGGGGGTCATCGCATGGTCGGGCAGGGGTGGCAATCGCATGAGGGGTCTCGCTCTTCAGGGTTGGGGGAGGGAGGTGACCAGGGGCCGGGCCCGATGATGACCGATGGCGGCAGGCCGGCCACGCTTACCATTGCGGGATCGCCGACGGCCGCCAAAGTGCCGCGGCTTTCGGGAGGATGCATGACACTGATTCGATGCGGGCGTCTCGTGGCGCTCATGCTGGCCCTTGCCATGACGGCCGGGGTCCGGGCCCAGGCCGCGGCATCCCCGCGCGCCGCGGCAGGCGCCTTCACTTACGCCACCGGGCCGGCACCGGCCTGGGTCGTGGCCGCCGCCGAAGCCCCGCAGGCCGCGGTCGACCGCAGCGCGATGCACTACCGCATCATCGACCGCCAGTTGCTCGCCGACGGCAAGTCGATCTGGGACTACAACCACGTGGTGCGGGTCGTCGACACCGATGCCGGCCTGTCGGTCGCGTCGCAGATTGAACTCGAGTTCGACCCGAGCTACCAGACCTTCACGCTGCACCACCTCGACCTGGTGCGCAACGGCAAGCGAATCGCCAAGATGGACCGGCGCAAGATCCAGCTGCTGCAGCGCGAGACGCAGCTCGAGCGGCGCATGCTCGACGGACGCGTCACGGTGTCGGCGGTGCTGGACGACGTGCGGGTCGGCGACGAGATCGACTTCGCGTACTCGGTGCGCGGCGCGAACCCGGTGTTCGGCGGCAAGTTCGTCGCGCTCGAACCCCTCTCGTCGCAGCGCGGGCCGGTGCAGGCCTACCAGGTGCGGTTGCTCGCACCGGTCGAGCGGTCCTTGCAGGTGCGCGTCGGCCCGGCCGACACCGTCAGCACGAGCCAGGTGCGCAATGGCCGGCGCGAGACGAGCTGGCGCCGTGTCGCGGTGCCGCGCTTCAATCCCGATGCCAACGCCGGTTTCAGCGTGGGTGCGGCACAGATGCTGCAGGTCAGCGAGTTCGCCGACTGGGCCGAGGTGGCGCGCTGGGGCCAGGGCCTGTTCGCCGGTCTGCCCGCCGGCCCGCGCGTGGATGCGGTGGTGCAGGAGATCCGCGACAAGGAGGCCACCCCGGCCGACCAGGTGCGCGCCGCGCTGCGCTTTGTGCAGCAGGAGGTGCGCTACTTCGGCACCGAGATCGGCAGCAGCTCGCACCAGCCGGCCGCGCCGGACCGGGTGATCGAGCAGCGCTTCGGCGACTGCAAGGACAAGGTCGCGCTGCTGGTGGCCCTGCTGCGCAAGCTCGACGTGCCCGCGACCCCGGTGCTGGTGTCGATGGCAGCGCGCGGCCGGGTCGGCAGCCTGCTGCCCGGCCCGCTGGCCTTCGACCACGTGATCGCGCGCGTCGAGCTCGACGGCAGCACCTACTGGCTCGACGCGACCCGCAGCCGCCAGACCGGCCAGCTGGAGAACCGCCAGGCGGTCGATTTCGAGGCCGGCCTGCCGCTGCTGGCATCGACCACCAGCATGGCCGTGCTGCCGAGCGCGGTCGACACCGATCGCCAGGTGGTCGAGGACAGCCTGCGTTTCGAGCGCTTCGATGCCGATCCGGTGCTGGAGTCGCGGGTCACGTTCCGCGGCATCCTGGCCGAAGCCTTCCGCGACACGGTCACCACGCGCGGTCCCGAGGCGGTGCAGACGCAACTGGCCGCGCCCTACCTGCGCCTCTACCCGAAGGCCCGCAGCCTGGGGGCGATGGAGGTCGTCGATTCGCATGTCGACGATGCGGTGACCTTCGTCCAGCGCTTCAGCGTGCCGGGCTTCTGGCGTTTTCCCGAAGAGCGCATGCTGGTCGCCGACATCGGCTACTGGGCCACCGCCGACGTGATGCTGGTCGCCAAGGCCGAGCAGCGGCGCGATGCCTATGCCGGCCCCTTCCTGGGCACCTACCGCCACTCGGTGGCGCTGGACTTCCCGGGCGACGTGACCTCCAAGCCGCTGTCTCAGAGCACGACCGAAGGGGACGCCCATTTCACCTGGAAGGGAACGTTCGACGCCGATCGCAAGCATGCGGTCTACCGCTCGGTGCTGCGCGTGTCGGCGGACCAGATCGAGGCGCCAGCCTGGCCGGCCTACATGGAAAAGCTCGGCAAGCTGTGGCCGAAGCTGTCGACGAACGTGTCGATCTCGACACTGGCGACGACCGACCTCGACAAGCTGCGGGCCGACCTGAACGGGGTCGAAGAGGGCCTGCGCAGCAAGAAGCTGAAGGCGGCGACCCGCATCCAGGCGGACGCGCACGGGCGGGTGGTGCTGCTGTCGGCCCAGCTGGCCGCGGGCCGCCTGACGCCACCGTTGCAGGCGCAGGCGCTGACGGCGCGCGGCATCCAGTACGACCACCTGGGACGCCTGGCCGACGCGCGGCGCGACTTTGCCCGTGCGCTCGAACTGGCGCCTGACGTCACCGAAACGCAGAACGCAGCGGCCGTCAATGCGATCGGCCTGCGCGAGCTGCCGCGCGCCGTCGAGTTGACCGGCAGCGTGCTCCAGCGCGATCCGCGCGATGCCGAGGCACGCCGGATGCGCGCGGTGGCCCGCTACTTCCAGAAGGACTTCGCGGCCGCGCAGGCCGACCTGGAGGAGGTCTTGACCGATCCGGCGGCGGTGCAGCGCGGCTACCCGCTGCTGTGGCTGGCGCTGGCGATGCGCCAGGCGGGGCAGGATCCGTCGGCGCTGGCAGCCCGCCACCCGAAGGAGCAGCTGCCGGCCGACTGGCCGCGCCCGCTGGTCGACTATGCGATCGGCACGATATCGGCCGATGCGCTGATCGACGCCGCACGCGCCACCAAGGTGCCCGCCGAGTCGCTGAGCGAGGCCTACTTCTACATCGGCGAGCGCTACCAGGCGGAGGGCAAGCGCAGCCGCGCGATGGACTTCTGGCGCAAGAGCGTCGACCAGGGCGTGCTGGAATTCCTCGAGGACATGGCCGCGCGCCTGCGGTTGGCCGAGCCGGCCTGATCCCCTAAAGTCGGGACCGGCAGCCGGCGCTGCCGGGAGCAGACCATGGCCGAGACGGATTTCGAGATCCTCGACGAGCGATTCCGCAGCTGCGTGCGCACCAGCGCCCGCGTCGAGACGCTGCACCAGGGCCTGCGCTGGGCCGAGGGGCCGGTCTACGTGCCGGCCGGGCGCTACCTGCTGTGGAGCGACATCCCGAACGACCGGATGCTGCGCTGGGACGAGACCGACGGCCGCGTCAGCGTGTTCCGCGCGCCGTCGAATTTCGCGAACGGCAACACGCTCGATCGCCAGGGCCGGCTCGTCACCTGCGAGCACGGCTCGCGCAGCGTCACCCGCACCGAGCACGACGGTCGCATCACGACGCTGGTCGACCGGGTGCAGGGCCGGCGGCTGAACAGCCCGAACGACCTGGTCGTGAAATCCGACGATTCGATCTGGTTCACCGACCCGGCCTACGGCATCGACTCCGACTACGAAGGCCACCGCGGCGAGAGCGAGACCGAGGGCTGCCACGTCTACCGGCTCGATCCGCGCAGCGGCGCGTGCGTGCGCGTCGCCGATGATTTCGTGCGGCCGAACGGCCTCGCGTTCTCGCCCGACGAATCGAAGCTCTACATCGTCGACAGCGGCGCGACCCACCAGCCGGGCGGGCCGCGCCACCTCCGGGTGTTCGACGTGACGGCGCACGGCGGGCTGTCGGGCGGCGAGGTGTTCGCCACCTGCAGTGCCGGGCTGTTCGACGGCTTCCGCGTCGACGATGCCGGCCGGCTCTGGTGCGGCGCCGCCGACGGCGTGCACTGCCTGGCGCCCGACGGCACGCTGCTCGGCAAAGTGAAGACGGCCGAGCGCGTCGCCAACGTCGTGTTCGGCGGGCCGAAGCGCAACCGGCTCTTCCTGTGCGCGACCAGCTCGCTGCTGTCGGTGCTGCTGCCGGTCAACGGCGTGAAGACGTTCTGAGCCGCCCCGCGCGCGGCCTGTCCGCCCCGCCGTGCAGCCTGTCGCGCGGCGATGGCATTCCGTCGTGCCGCCCCTAGAGTCTCTTGTTTTTCCAACCTCTCCGACGGAGACCCCGCATGCTGACCATCGCCCAGCTGTCGCACACCTATGCCAACGGCACCCGCGCCCTCGACGACGTGACGCTCGAGATCCCGCGCGGCATGTTCGGGCTGCTCGGACCGAACGGTGCCGGCAAGTCCTCGCTGATGCGCTGCCTGGCGACGCTGCAGCAGCCGAGCGCCGGGCGCATCGCGTTCGACGGCATCGACGTGCTGGCCGAGCCGGCGCGGCTGCGCGCGATGCTCGGCTACCTGCCGCAGGATTTCGGCGTCTACCCGCGCGTGTCGGCGTACGACATGCTCGACCACCTGGCCGTGTTGAAGGGCGTGGCCGGGCGCGGCGAGCGGCGCGAGACGGTGGAGTCGCTGCTGCAGCAGGTCAACCTGTGGGACGTGCGCAAGAAAGCCATCGCCGGCTTCTCGGGCGGCATGCGCCAGCGCTTCGGCATCGCGCAGGCGCTGATCGCGAACCCGCGGCTGATCATCGTCGACGAACCGACCGCCGGGCTCGACCCGGAGGAGCGCAACCGCTTCAACAACCTGCTGGCCGAGATCGGCGAGAACGTGGTCGTGATCCTGTCGACCCACATCGTCGACGACGTGACCGACCTGTGCCCGCGGATGGCGATCATGGTCGGCGGGCGCATCGTGCGCAGCGGCACGCCGCAGGCGCTGATCGCCGAGATGGTCGGGCGCGTCTGGCAGGGCGAGGTCGCGAAGGAGGACCTGGCCGACGCCCGCAGCCGCATGGACGTGATCGCGACCCGGCTGCGCGGCGGCCGGCCGGTGGTGCACGTGCTGGCCGATGACGCGCCCGCGCCGGGCTTCACGCCGGTGGAGGCGGGGCTGGAGGATGTGTACTTCTCGACGCTGCACCAGCTTCGCAGCGCGTCCGCCGAGGTTGCGGCATGAGTGGCAGCATGCTGATGCACGTCGCGCGCTTCGAGGTGCGCTACCAGCTGAAGAGCCCGGTGTTCTGGGTCGGTTGCCTGATGTTCTTCCTGCTGACCTTCGGCTCGGTCACGGTCGACACCATCCAGATCGGCAGCCGCGGCAACGTGCACCTGAACTCGCCGTTCGCGATCCTGCAGACGCTGGCGATCATGAGCCTGTTCGCGGTGTTCATCGTCGTCGCGATGGTGTCCAACGTCGTGATCCGTGACGACGAGACCGGCTTCGCACCGATCATCCGCTCGACGCGGCTCGGCAAGGGGTCGTACCTGGTGGGGCGCTTCATCGGCGCGAACCTCGTCGCGCTGCTGGTGCTGGCCTCGATTCCGCTGGGCATCGCGGTCGGCGTCGCGATGCCGTGGGTCGACGGCGAGAAGGTCGGCGCGTTCCACCTCACGCACTACCTGTATGCGCTGTTCGCGTTCGGGCTGCCGACGCTGTTGATCGTGTCGGCGGTGTTCTTCGCCGCGGCCACCGCGACGCGTTCGATGATGTGGACCTACGTCTGCGCGGTCGCGGTGCTGGTGCTGTACTTCGTGATGCGCGGCCTGCTGCGCAACCCGCAGTACGACGGCATCGCGGCGCTGCTCGACCCGTTCGGCGTGTCGGCCCTGAACACCGCCACCAAGTACTGGACGGCCGCCGAGCGCAACACGCTGCTGCCGGCGATGACCGGGCCGATGCTCGCGAACCGGTTGCTGTGGTCCGGCATCGCGCTGGCGGTGTTCGCGCTGGCTTGCTGGCTGTTCCGCTTCGAACAGCGCGCGCCGGTGGAAAGGGTGTCGAAGAGGGCGCCGAAGAAATCGAAGGACGCCGCCACCGACCGGGCCGCGACCCCCACCGCGATCGGCGCGCTGCCGGTCGCACGCGCCGACGCGCCGACGCGCCGCGCCCAGCTGTGGCGGCTCGCGCGCTTCGACATGGCCTTCGTGTTCCGCAGCCCGGCCTTCTTCGTGCTGCTGGGCATCGGGGTGCTGAATGCCGGCGGCTCGCTGTGGTTCAGCGGCGAGTGGTACGGCAGCGGCTCCTACCCGGTCACGCGCCTGATGGTGCAGACGCTGGCCGGCACCTTCAGCCTGATGCCGATCATCATCGCGATCTTCTATGCCGGCGAGCTGGTGTGGCGCGATCGCGAGCGCCGCATGCACGAGATCGTCGACGCGACCGCCGCGCCCGACTGGACGCACCTGCTGCCCAAGATCGTCGCGATCGCGCTGGTGCTGACGGCCAGCGCGGGGGTCGCGGTGCTGACCGGCATGCTGGTGCAGGCGCTGAAGGGCTACACCCGCTTCGAGCCGCTGGCCTACCTGCTGTGGTTCGTGCTGCCGATGACGGTCGGTGCGCTGCTGCTGGCGGTGCTGGCGGTGTTCGTGCAGGTGCTGGTGCCGCAGAAGTTCATCGGCTGGGGCGTGATGCTGCTGTACATCGTCGGCTCGGTCGCGCTGGCGGCGGCCGGCTTCGAGCACAACCTCTACAACTACGGCGGCACGCCGAACGTGCCCTTGTCGGACATGAACGGCCTGGGCCGCTTCTGGATCGCGCAGGCCTGGTTCCAGGTGTATTGGGGCGGGTTCGCGCTGGTGCTGGCCGTGTTGTCGCACGCGCTGTGGCGCCGCGGCGCGAACCTCGCGCTGCGCCCGCGGCTGGCCCACATGGGCCGCCACCTGCGCGGCGGGGCCGGGGCGCTGCTGGCGATCGGTCTCGCGGTGTGGGCGGGCAGCGGCGGCTGGATCTACTACAACACCAATGTGCTGAACGCCTACGTGACGCAGCCGCAGCGCGATGCGCGGCTGGCGCAGTACGAGCGCGACTTCCTGGCCTTCGAGAAGCTGCCGCAGCCGCGCATCACGGCCGTCACGCTCGACGTGCAGCTGTACCCGCGCGAAGCGCGCGCGGTGACGACCGGCAGCTACCTGCTGCGCAACCGAACCGGCGCGCCGATCGACACGCTGCACCTGCTGTGGCCCGAGCGCACGACGCTCGACCGCGTGGAGCTGCCCGGCGCGGCGCTGCAGCGCGAATGGGCGAAGGAGCACTACCGCATCTACAAGCTCGAGCCGGCGATGCAGCCGGACGAGACGCGGGTGCTGCGCTTCGCGACGACGCTGGAAGAGCGCGGCTTTCCGAACGGGCAACCGCTGACGCGCCTGGTCGCCAACGGCAGCTTCATCGACAACACCGAGATCACGCCGGCGATCGGCATGTCGCGCAACGGGCTGCTGACCGACCGCGCGAAGCGCCGCAAGCACGGCCTGCCGCCGGACCTGCGCCCGCCGACACTGGAGGACGAATCTGCGCGCGCCGACAACGGCTTCCGCAAGGACAGCGACTGGGTCGATGCCGACATCACGGTGACCACCGATGCCGACCAGACGCCGATCGCGCCGGGCTACACCGTCAGCGACACGACCGCGAACGGGCGGCGCACCGCGCACTTCAAGCCCGATGCGCCGATCAACCACTTCTTCTCGATCCAGTCGGCGCGCTATGCGGTGCTGCGCGACCGCTGGAAGGAGGTCGACCTCGCGGTCTACCACCAGCCCGGCCACGAGTTCAACACGGCCCGGATGATGGAGGCGATGAAGCTGTCGCTCGAACTCTTCAGCGAGAAGTTCTCGCCGTACCAGTTCCGGCAGGCGCGGATCCTGGAGTTCCCGTCGTATGCCGACTTCGCGCAGTCGTTCGCCAACACCATCCCGTACTCGGAGAACCTCGGCTTCATCTCGCGGCTGACCGACCCGCAGAAGATCGACGTGGTGACCTACGTGACGGCGCACGAGATCGGCCACCAGTGGTGGGGCCACCAATTGGTGCCGAGCTCGCAGCAGGGCGGCGAGCTGCTGGTCGAGAGCTTCGCGCAGTACTCGGCGCTGCTGGTGATGGAGAAGATGTACGGGCGCGACCAGATCCGCCGCTTCCTGAAGTACGAACTCGACCGCTACCTGCGCCAGCGCGGTGGCGAGGTGGTCGAGGAGCTGCCGCTCGCGCGGGTCGAGAACCAGGGCTACATCCACTACCAGAAGGGCTCGCTCGCGATGTACTGGCTGAAGGAGGTGGTCGGTGAAGAGGTCGTGAACCGGGCGCTGGCCAAGCTGCTGAAGGAGTTTGCGTTCAAGGCGGCGCCGTACCCGAACACGCGCGACTTCCTGCGCATCCTGCGCGCCGAGGCCGGGCCGCAGCACGATGCGCTGATCACCGACCTGTTCGAGAAGATCACGCTGCTCGACCTGAAGGCCACGGCCGCGACCGCGACGAAGCGTGCCGACGGCCGCTACGACCTGGTGCTGGAGGTCGAGGCGCGCAAGCTCTACGCCGACGGCAAGGGGCAGGAGACCGAAGCGCCTCTGGACGAACCGGTCGACATCGGCGTGTTCAGCGCCGAGCCGGGCAAGGAGGGCTTCACGGCGGCATCGGTGCTGCACTTCGAGCGCCTGCCGGTGCACAGCGGCAAGCAGTCGATCGCTCTGGTGGTGGACAAGGCGCCGGCGTTTGCCGGGGTCGACCCCTACAACAAGCGCATCGATCGCATCTCGGAGGACAACCTCGTGAAGGTCGATTTGAAGTGAGTGCTTGAGTAAATGCTTGACGAATCGGTAAAGAGTTTTTACGATCCGCCCCTTGCTTGAAAAAGCGCACCGAATCAACGAATCCGAGGACCCCATCGTGATCAGCCGCCACCTTCCCCGTCACCTGCAGCAAGCCGTCCGCGCATCGGGCGGGTGCTTCTGCATGGCGATGGGCAAGAAGGGTTACGGCAACGATCGACGGCATCCGGGAGAAGGCAGGGCGTAGGCCCACCCTTCGACTCTGTTCACAGAGGCCCGGATTCCGCGATGGATCCGGGCCTTTCTGCTTTTCGAGCCTGTTTTTTTGAATGCGCCACCCGCTCCACTTCGGGTGTGCCCTTGCCCTCCGCGACCGCACGAAATGGTGTTGGCGGCGCGGGATGTGCGCGGTCCGGACCCGGACCCCGTGCAGCGAGACACCACATCCGACGGGATGCTCGCGCTTGGACACAGCCGAAGTGCAGTGGATGCCACGGACCCCGGCCCTGAACGACATACCGCGCGGCGCGATGCGGCGCGGCCAGGGCCAGGGGGTTCGACTCCCCCGCCGCGGCATCAGGCTGTCACCCCGTCTCGACGACCCGGTCCCAGTGGAGTCCGTGCTTCGCGAGGTACTTGCGCAGCCGGTCGGCGTCGTTGACGACGCTGCGCTGCTGGCGCGAGACGTCGAACAGCTGTCGCCCCGCCTCCGACAGGTTGCGCGAACGGCGGCACATCTGCACGACGGCTTGCAGCTGCAGCCGGTCGAACAGGTCGAGTGCTGCGGCGGCATCGCCCAGCAAGGCATCGAGGTCGACGGCGTCGCTCGCCGGCGCATCGCTCGCATGGTGCTGCCACAGCCAGCGCAGCCGCTGCAGTTCGGCGTCGACCAGCGCCGACGAGATGCGCCCGCCGTCAGCGAGCGTCGCCAGCCGCGTGATGCTGGCCGACAGGTCGCGGAAGTTGCCGCGCCACAGCGCTTCGGGCGACTGCGCAAAGCGCAGGTACTGCAACCGGGCCTCGGCATTGAAGCGCACCGCGCGGCCGTTCTCGGCGGCCACACGCGCCAGCAGGTGCTCGACGTTCGGCTCGATGTCTTCCGGCCGCTGCGCGAGGCCCGGCAGCACGTAGCTCCACAGGTTGATGCGGGCGTACAGGTCTTCGCGAAAGCGCCCTTCGGACACGTCGATGCGCAGGTCGCGGTTCGTGCCGACCATCAGCTGGAAGTCGCTCGTGACCTCGCGGTCGCTGCCCATCGGGTAGAAGCGCTTCTCCTCCACCGCCTTCAGCAGCATCGCCTGCTCGTCCAGGCCCAGCTCGCCGATCTCGTCCAGGAACAGCACGCCGCCGTGCGCGCCGCGCAGCAGGCCGGCGCGGTCGGCGGCCGCGCCGGTGAACGCGCCCTTGCGGTGGCCGAACAGCGTGGAGGCGGCGCCGTCGCCGTGCAGCGTCGCGCAGTTGACCTCGACGAACTCGCCGCCGACCTGGTGGCGCGACTTTTTCAGCTCGAACATGCGCCGAGCCAGGTGCGACTTGCCGGCGCCGGTCGGTCCGGTCAGCAGGATCGGCGCGCGTGAGCGCACGGCCACGCGCTCGATCTCGTCGATCAGCGCGTTGAAGGCCTTGTTGCGCGTCGCGATGCCGTCCTTCAGGAACTCCACCGCGTCCTGCTGCTCCTGATGGAAGCGCTTCGCGAGCACGTCGTAGCGCGACAGGTCGAGGTCGATCAGCGTCAGGCTGCCGGGGTTGTCGTGCGTCTGCTTCTTCGGCGGTGCGGTCTGCAGCAGCACGCCCGGGATGAAGCGTGACTCGACCATCAGGAACATGCAGATCTGCGCGACGTGCGTGCCGGTGGTGATGTGGGCGCGGTACTGCTCGCGCTCGGTGTCGAACGGGTAGGCGCGCACCCAGTCGTAGAGCGCGCCGTACATCTCGCCGAAATCCCACGGGTCGGCCACGTCCATCGGGATCAGGTTGACCAGCGTCTCGGGCGAGACCGACGCGATGTCGCGCTGCAGCTGCTGCGCGAGGCCGACGTGGCGCGGCGTGTGGATCAGCTCGATGCGGTGGACGACGACGTCGGGCTGCTGCACCAGCGAGACGGTGGGACGCCACTTTTCCCAGCGGCCGGCGCCCTGGCCGGCATCGAGCTGGGTGCCGAGGAAGCCGATGACGACGGTTTGCTTCATGTTCTGGATTGCTAAGAGGCTAGCGGTGATTCTAGATTCCAGGTGTCCTGGTTCAAGCGTCCAGATTCTGTCGGACCTAGATGAATGAAGAAACTCGTTGTGCGACAAGCACTTGCCCCAAGACGCAGGCCGACGCCGACACGCTGGCACGGGCGCTGCAATGGAAGCGGTGTCCTGACGCAAACGAAGAGAGCAGTGGCCAGGGGTTGAGGCGAAGGCCTGCCCCGCTGGCGCAAGGGGTCCGGGGTGTCACAGCCCTGTCGGTGTCTTGCGTACCGCGCTTCGGGAACGTCGGGTGTGAGGGCAGTCAGGTGAACGCACGCAAGTCGCGCCGGGTTCGAGTCCCGGGCTGCCCACCATCTGTAGCTCAGCTTGGTAGAGCAACTCGTTGTCAGCGAGTCCGTCGCGGGTTCGACTCCCGCCAGGTAGACCGGCCGAAAGGCCATGGTGTTGCCGGGTCGAAAGACCCATGCCGAACGCGGAAGACAGCCGGCTTGTCCGGAACGATTCCGTCAGCAGCGGCGGCCCGCACTGGGAAACCGGTCGGCCCTTGCCCGCACCCCTCGCCACGGCCACGGTCGTGGCGAGCGTTGCGAGGCCAGCGGCCGGTGCGATCCCCGTCCGCCGACGCTGCTGTAACGGCACCTATTCGAAGAGAAGAAAGAGGAGAAGAAGATGTTGATGTTCGAGCGTGTGATGGTGAAGAAGAGCGAACGCGGCCTGCTGCTGCGCAACGGCGATTTCGAACGCGTGCTGGCGCCTGGGCGGCATTGGGTGTTCAAGGGGCTGGACCGCTTGCGCGTCGAGACCTTCGCGCTCGACCAGCCTGCGTTCACGCACGGCCTGGCCGACTACCTGATGGCCAAGGAGCCCGAGGTGGTCGCGGCCGAGTTCGTCAAGGTCGAGCTGTCGGAGACGCAGGTGGGCCTGCGCAGCGACAACGGCGTGCTGGTCGAGGTGCTCGCGCCCACCACGCGGCGCCTGTACTGGAAGGGCTTGGTGGAAGTGACGGTGGACGTGGTCGATGTTGCCGCCGGAGCCGAGTTGTCGCCCGCGCTGACCGCCCGCCTGGCCCAGACGCAGACGCGCGCCCGCGGCGTGTCCGGCCTGGCCGGCGTGCTGCAGGTGCAGGTCAATGAATTCTCGGCCGGCATCCTGTGGATCGACGGCAAGGTCGATCGCGTGCTGGGCTCCGGTTCGTATGCGTTCTGGAAGTTCAACCGCACGGTCTCGGTCGATCTGGTGGACCTGCGCCTGCAGGCGGTGGACGTGAGCGGCCAGGACATCCTGACGCGCGACAAGGTCAGCCTGCGCCTGAACCTGGCGGCCACCTACCGCATCACCGACGTGCTGAAGGCGTTCACGCAGTTGCAGAAGCCTGCCGAGCACCTGTACCGCGAGCTGCAGTTCGGCCTGCGCGCCGCGGTGGGAACCCGCAGCCTGGACGAGTTGCTGGAGAACAAGACGGTGATCGACGAGGTGGTGACCGGCCATGCGCGTGCCAAGCTCGCGGACTACGGCTTGGCGCTGGAGAGCGTCGGCGTGAAGGACATCGTGCTGCCCGGCGAGATGAAGACCATCCTGGCGCAGGTGGTCGAGGCGCAGAAGGCGGCCGAGGCCAACGTGATCCGCCGCCGCGAGGAAACGGCGGCCAGCCGCTCGCTGCTCAACACGGCCAAGGTGATGGAGGACAACCCCACCGCGCTGCGCCTGAAGGAGCTGGAGACGCTGGAGCGTGTGGCCGAGCGGATCGACAAGATCTCGGTGTTCAGCGGACTCGAAGGCGTGCTGAACGGGCTGGTGAAGCTGGCCTGACGGCCGATGACAGACAACGAGAGAGAGGAAGAAGAATGGAAACCCTGAAGAACTACGACACCGAAACCATCGAAGGCGGCGTGCCCGTCAAGATGTGGACCCGCGGCGTGCCGGTCGAAGCCGAGGCGCGCAAGCAGCTCGCGAACGCGGCCCGCCTGCCGGTCGTCTTCAAGCACATCGCGGCGATGCCCGACGTGCACCTGGGCATCGGCGCGACCGTCGGCTCGGTGATCCCGACGCTGCGCGCGATCATCCCGGCCGCGGTCGGCGTCGACATCGGCTGCGGGATGATGGCCTGCAAGACCACGCTGCGTGCGGAAGACCTGCCGGACAACCTGGGCCCGCTGCGCTCGGCCATCGAGCGCGCGGTGCCGCACGGCTCGACGCCGCGCCACCGCGGCCGCGACCAGGGCAGCTGGGAGAACCCGCCGGAGACCGTCGACCAGGTGTGGTCGACGCTCGTCGACGAGTTCGATGCCCTGTGCGAACTGCACCCGCGCCTGAAGAACACCAACAACCGCAAGCACCTGGGGACGCTGGGCGGCGGCAACCACTTCATCGAGGTCTGCCTCGACGAGGAGGGCGCTGTCTGGTTCATGCTGCACTCCGGTTCGCGCGGTGTCGGCAACGCGATCGGCACCCACTTCGTCGAACTGGCGAAGAAGGATGCCGAAGCGCAGCAGCGCAACCTGCCGGACCGGGACCTGGCGTACTTCGAGGAAGGTGCGCAGTACTTCGGCGACTACGTGCGCGGTGTCGGCTGGGCGCAGAAGTTCGCGGCGCGCAACCGCGAGGTGATGATGACCAACCTGATCGCCACGGTGCGCCAGGTGATCGCCAAGCCGTTCGAGACGCACGTCGAGGCCGTCAACTGCCACCACAACTACGTGCAGCAGGAACGCCACTTCGGTGAAGACGTGTTCGTCACCCGCAAGGGAGCGGTCAGCGCGAAGCGCGGCCAGATGGGGATCATCCCCGGCAGCATGGGTGCGCGCAGCTTCATCGTGCGCGGCCTCGGCAACCCGGAGAGTTTCGACAGCTGCAGCCACGGCGCCGGCCGCGTGATGAGCCGCACGAAGGCGAAGAAGCTGTTCAGCGTGGCCGACCAGGTGAAGGCGACCGAGGGCGTCGAGTGCCGCAAGGATGCCGACGTCATCGACGAGATCCCGATGGCCTACAAGGACATCGACGCGGTGATGGAAGCACAGAAGGACCTCGTGGAGGTCGTGCACACGCTGAAGCAGGTGGTGTGCGTGAAGGGATAGGGAGAAGGAGCATGAACACCTGGTTGAGCCGATGGCTCGGAAAGCCCGCCGAGAGCGCGAATGGCGTCGAGGCGTGGCTGGCCGCAGCCGCGTCGCCGGATGGCTTCGAGCGGCAGGCGGCGGTCGAGGCGTTGGCGGCCAGCGACGACCCGCGCGCGCTGCGCATGCTGCTGGTGCGGGCCAACGACTGGGTCGCGCCGGTGCGGCAGGCCGCGGGGCAGGCCGTGCTGGCGTGGCTGGACGAGCGCCGCCTGGAAGGCTGGCGGCAGGCGCTTCCGGCATTGCTGCGGCTGCGCGAGGCGCGCCGCGTCGACCACGGTGAGCTGCTGCGGGCGATCGAGGACTTTCTGTCGACGCCGGGGTACTTGGCGCGTGTGGGCGTCGGCGTGCCGGCCTCCGAACGGGAGGCCGGGCGCTTCCTGTTCATGCTGAGCGCGAAGACCTGTCGCGGCGACGATGAAGGCCGTGCCGTGCTGATGGACGGCCTGCGTTCGGGCGACGTGCTGCTTGCCCGCATCGCGGTGCAGCGCGCCGCGGCGCTGCCGAACGGGCCTGCCCGCTTGCAGCTGCTGCACGAGGCCTGCCGTGGCCGTTTTGCCGATGTGCGAGTGGCGGGCCTGCGGGCGTTGTCGGCGGGCGCGGAAGGCGTCGAGCCGGCGCTGCTGCAGGTGCTGTGCTTCGACCGCAGCGCGGCCGTGCGCGAGCTGGCCGTGGCGGCGGCATCGCCCGCGCTGCGTGCCGAGGTCGATCAGCGTGCGTTGGCCGGTGTGCCGGATGCATCGCTGTCGGCCCGCCTGCGCGTCGTGATGCTGCGGCTGCTGCGTGCACGTCAGCACCCTGATCACCCGGCGTTGTGCCGGGCGATGAGCAGTGCGAGTGCCGTTGCATTGCGGGTCGCGGCCTACGAAGGGTGGATGGCCGAGCCGGGTACCGACCTGCCGATGCTGATCGAACGCACACTGCTCGACGCGTCGCCGCGCGTGCAGCGGCTGGCCGTCAAGGCCGTCGTTCGCGGCGCGCCGGCACCGTCGGCCGAACGTGCGCGGCAGTTGGTCGAAGCACTCGGGACGCTGCATGCGATGCGCATCGCACAGCAGCTGATGGGCCGTGCGTCGCCGTGGGACCGTGCGTGGTTCCTGCTGACCACGTTGGCCGACGGCACGCTGCCGGAACCCGCTTGGCAGCTCGTGACCCAGGGCCTGCGGGCCTGGCTCGCCGACATGAACCGCTGTTTCGTCGCGCCCACGCCCGTGCAGCGGGGCAGCGTGGCGGCGGCCTGGCGCGACGCGCAGGCCGGCATCGCCGAGCCGCTGCACGCGGCAGTGCGGTTCCAGCTCGGGTCCTTCGGGATCCCGCTTGATCGCACGGTGGAACAAGACAACAACAAGGAATCACGATGATCGAACTCGACGGCGCCAGCGGGGAGGGTGGTGGCCAGATCCTGCGCAGCGCGCTGGGGCTCGCGATGTGCACCGGCCAAAGTGTCGCGCTGCACGACATCCGCGCGCGCCGGCCCAAGCCGGGCCTGATGCGCCAGCACTTGGCCTGCGTGCAGGCGGCGCAGGCCGTCAGCGGGGCGCGGGTGCAGGGTGCGGAGGCCGGCTCGACCTCGCTGGTCTTCGAGCCCGGCGCGGTGTGCGCCGGCGACCATGTCTTCAGCGTCGGCACGGCCGGCAGCGCCACGCTGGTGCTGCAGACCGTCTGGCCGGCGCTGATGCTGGCCAATGGAACGAGCCGGTTGACGTTGAGCGGCGGCACGCACAACCCGATGGCGCCGCCGTTCCACTTCATCGAGCGTTGCTACGCGCCGCTGTTGCAGCGCCTGGGCGCAGGCAGCCGACTGCAGTTGCGCCGCCACGGGTTCTTTCCGGCGGGCGGCGGCGAGTTCGTCGCCGAGATCCTGCCGGCCGTCGGCGGGCTGCAGCCGTTCGACCTGCTGGAACGCGGTGCCCTGCTCGCGGCCCATGCGGAAGCGCTGGCCGCGGCAATTCCGCGCAGCGTCGCCTCACGCGAGCTCGCGATCCTGCAGCGCGAGCTCGGCTGGCCCGACGACGCGTTGCAGGTGCCGGTGTTGCGCCAGAACGAGGGTCCCGGCAATGCGCTGATGGCGACGCTGGCCCACGAGCACGTGACCGAGCTGGCGATCAGCTTCGGCGAGCGTGGCCGCAGCGCCGAAGACGTTGCGCTGTCGCTCGCGGCGGAGCTGCGCGCCTACCAGGCCGGCACCGGCGCGCTCGGCCCGCATCTGGCCGACCAGTGGGTGCTGCCGCTCGCGCTCGCGGTGTGGCGCAGCGGCCGGCCGGCGAGCTTCAGCTGCACCGAGTTGACGGAACACGCGCGGACCAACTTCGCGGTGATCGAGCGCTTCTTGCCGCTGCGCATCGTGACCGACGGTGTCGAGGGGCACTGGCGTGTCACGGTCACGTCGCTGGGCGCGTGACGGCTCAGCGCCGCAGCGCGTCCGCCAGCTTCTCGATCTCGGCCCGCTGGTGCAGCCGCACCAGCCAGCGCGCCGGGATGCCGGATTTGCCATAGTGCGCGCCGGCGAGCTGGCCGACGATCGCGGCCGTGGTGTCGGCATCGTCACCAAGGTTGGCGGCGCGCAGCACGGCGGCCTCGAAGCTGTCGGTCTGCGCGAAGCACCACAGCGCGGCCTCGAGCGACGCGACGCAGTAGCCGGTGCCGGCGATCTGCGATTCCCGCTTGTGCAGGTACTCGCGGGCCGCGATGGCCTGCACCTTCGGCATCGTCGGTGCCGCGAGCCGGCTCGACAGGATCGCGTCCTTCGGGTGGCCATCCAGCGCGTGGCACAGCAGCTCGGCAAAGAGCGTGCAGCACTCCAGCGCCTCGGTGGCCGCGTGCGTGGTGGCCGAACTGCGGCGGGCCAGGTCCATCGCAGCGGCCATGTCCGGGTGGCCGAACAGCACCGCCGGCGCGAGCCGCATCAGCGAGCCGTTGCCGGCGCTCATCGGATCGGTGGAGCCAGCGAGCGGGTTGCGGGTCTGCAGGTAGCGCTGCAGCGCGGCCGAGACGGTGATGCCGATGTCGAAGCAGGCGCCGGTCGAACTCAGGTAGCCGTGGTGCCACCAGTTCACGTAGCGGTTCATCTGGTCCTCGGCATCGAAGCCGCGCCGTTCGACCAGGCTGGTCGCCAGGCACAGCGCCATCGAGGTGTCGTCGGTCCACTCGCCGGCCTTCAGGCCGAACGGACCGCCGCCGACCATGTCGGTGATCGGCTCGAAGCTGCCGCGGCGGCGGAACTCCAGCGTGGTGCCGACCGCATCGCCGCAGGCCAGCCCGAGCAGGCAGCCGCGGTAGCGGTCGAGCAGGGCGGCTTCTTCCCTCATCGCGGCGTCAGTCCCAGGAAGTGGTCGAGCATGTGGAAGTGGTCGTCGAGGAACTGGTCCTCGAGCGCGGGCAGCTCGCCGATCGGCGTCCACAGCGCGGCGGCCGCGTCGTCGCCGGCCACCACCTCCGGCAGCTCGCGTCCGCCGAGGTCGAAGTGGTGGGCGTGCGTGATCGTGCGGCCGCGCTGGCTGCGGTCGGGGTGGTCGAACACCGCGGTCTCGCGCAGGCACTGGCGCATGCTGGCGTCGAGCAGGTGCAGCTGGGTTTCTTCGCGCAGCTCGCGCAGGGCCGACTGGTAAGCAGTCTCACGTTGCTCGATGAAGCCGCCCGGCACTGCGTACAGGCCCTTGCCGGGCGCCTGGCCGCGGCGCACCAGCAGCACGCGGCCGGCGCACTGCACGATCGCATCGACGGTGACGAAGACCGGCGGGTACGGCGAGGCGGCCCACGACGCGCGGTAGGCTTTCAACATCTGCCACTCGGCCGTCAGCGCGCCGAACAGCGGCAGCCGCGACCAGGCGCGCAGGAAGCCGAGCGTCGTCGATGGTGCCTGGCCGACCAGCGCGGCGAGCGTCGCGTCGACATCGTCCGGCGCGCACGCGAAGAACGCGTCGCGCAGCGCGGTGCCGTCCGCGGCCGTCACGCGCTCGACGCTGTGCAGCCGCCAGCCGGGGAAGCCCTGCAGGTACTCGCTGGTCGCGTCCTTGAAATGCCCGACGACACCGATCGAGCCGAGCCGCGGATCGGCGTGCTTGGCGATCAGCGCCTGCACGCCTTCGTGCACCGCCTTCAGCCAGCGCGTCTCGTCGTAGTAGTCGCGCACCGGCAGGAAATCGATGCGGCCGCGCTCGTCTTCGGGCACTGCGAGCCGGATCATCTCGGCCCGCTCTTCCCAGCTGAACGGGTTCTTCGGCGAGCGCGCCTGGTGCGCCGAGCCGATCACGACGATGACCCGCGGCGCGATCGCCAGCGCCTGGTTCAGCAGCGCCAGGTGGCCGTTGTGGAACGGCTGGAAGCGGCCGATGTACACCGCGGTGTCGTGGTGCTGCCCCGGCGTGGCCGGCTGGTGGGACGGAATGGTTCTCATGGGATGAAGGCCGCGATGGGCATCTGCCGGCCGCTGCCGAAGGCACGGGGGCGGACGCGGATGATGGGGGGCGCCYGGCGCCGCTTGTATTCGTTGCGGGCGATCATGCGCCGCACCCGCTCGACCAGCGCACGGCCTTCGTCACTGCGTTGCAGTTGCGTGACGAACGCATCGGCTTGGGCGCGCTCGCGCGGCGCGAGCCGGTCTCCTTCGATCAAGAGCTTCAACACCTCGTCGAGCACCTCGTAGGGTGGCAGGCTGTCGGTGTCCTTCTGGCCGGGCGCGAGCTCCGCCGACGGCGGCTTGTCGATGATGGCCACCGGGATGATCTCGCGGCCGGCCGCCTCATTCAGGTGGCGCGACAGCGCGAACACCTCCGTCTTGTACAGGTCGCCGATCAGCCCGAGGCCGCCGTTGGTGTCGCCGTACAGCGTGCAGTAGCCGACCGAGATCTCCGACTTGTTGCCGGTCGTCAGCAGCAGGTGGCCGAAGCTGTTCGAGTAGGCCATCAGCGCGGTGCCGCGGATGCGCGCCTGCAGGTTCTCGTGCGGCAGGCCTTGCAGCGGCTTGCCGAAGCTGCGCTCGAACTGCGTGCCGTAGCCGTTGACCAGCTCGGCGATCGGGTGCGTGAACAGCTCGATGCCGAGATTGCGGCACAGCGTGACCGAGTCGTCGACCGAGCCGGCCGACGAGTAGTGCGATGGCATCGTCACCGCGCTGACGTTGTGCGGCCCGAGCGCCTGCGCGGCGAGTGCCAGCGTCAACGCGCTGTCGATGCCGCCCGACGAGCCGACCACCGCCTGCCTGAAGCCGCAGCGCCGTGCGTAGTCGGTCAGGCCGAGCACGATCTGCGCCTGGTAGAACGCCATCGTCGGCAGGCCGGCGGCCGGCACCGGCGGCGGCGCGTTGCCATCAAGCGTCAGGAAGCGGCCGTGCTCGAAGCGCAGCGTCGTCACGTCCTCGACGAAGCGCCGGGCCTCGTACACCACCCGGCCGTCGGCCTCGGTCGCGAACGACGCACCGTCGAACACCAGCTGGTCGTGGCCGCCGATCTGGTTGACGTACAGGATCGGCAGCCGGTGGCGGCGGCTCGCGTCGCCGAAGATCTGGTGCCGCTGCTCGCGCTTGCCGATCTCCGACGGGCTGGCGTTGATCGAGACCACCAGGTCGGGCGCGGCGTCGCGCATGCGCTCGAACGGGTTGACCGCGTAATCACCGGCCACGTCGTTCCAGCCGTCCTCGCAGATCAGCATGCCGACCTGCGTGTCGCCGATGCGCAGCACCTTCGCGACATCCGGCCCGGGCTCGAAGTGGCGGCGCTCGTCGAAGATGTTGTAGGTGGGCAGCAGCTGCTTGGCGTAGCGCAGCACGATCTCGCCGGCATGCAGCACCAGCAGCATGTTGTGCAGCCGCTTGCCGGGGCCGTCGCGCCGCAGCGGTGCGCCGACCACCCAGTGCAGCCCGGGCAGCTCGCGCGAGGCCTGCAGCAAGGCCTCGAGCCCGGCGTCGACGCGCTGCAGGAAGCCGGGTTCCTCCAGCAGGTCGGCCGGGTGGTAGCCGGTCAGGCCGAGTTCGGTGAAGACGATTAGCTCGGCGCCCTGCGTGCCGGCCTGCCGGGCCGCGGCGATCATCTTCGCGACATTGCCGTCGATGTCGCCGAGGGTCGGGTTCAGCTGCGCGATCGTGATTCTCAGCATGCGCGCTCCATCAGGTGGGGACGTTGAAGACCTGGCGCAGGTACGCGAGGAAGGTCTGGTCGTCGCACAGCGTCTTGCCGGGGCTGTCGGACAGCTTGGCGACCGGCTGGCCGTTGCAGCGGGTCAGCTTCATCACGATGTTCAGCGGCGTCAGGCCGACGTCGTTCGACAGGCTGGTGCCGATGCCGAAGCCGGTCTGCGTGCGGTCGGCAAAATGACGATAGAGCTCGAGGGCCGTTTCGATGGTCAGGCCATCGGAGAACACCAGCCGCTTCGTGTGCGGGTCGATGCGCAGCTTCGCGTAGTGGGCCAGCGCCTTCTCGCCCCACACGACCGGGTCGCCGGAATCGTGGCGCAGCCCGTCGAACAGCTTCGCGAAGTAGAGGTCGAAGTCGGCGATGAAGGCGTCCATGCCGACCACGTCGGTCAGCGCGACGCCCAGGTCGCCGCGATACTCCTGCACCCATTCCTCGAGCGCGGCCTTCTGCGAATCGCGCAGCCGCACGCCGAGCGCCTGGAAGGTCTGCAGGTACTCGTGCGCCATCGTGCCGATCGGCACCAGGCCGAGCTCCTTCGCGAGCAGCACGTTGGAGCTGCCGCGGAAGTACTCGGGCAAGGCCTCCTTCAGCGTCGAGACGACCTCGCGCTGCCACGCGCCGCTGTAGCGCCGACGCACGCCGAAGTCGAAGAACTCGAACGGGTTGCGGCGCGGCGGCTCGGCGCCGAAGGCACGCAGCGTCGCGATCTTCGCCTGCAGTCGCTCGCGGCCGGCGGCGAGCGCGGCGGCGGCATCGAAGCGGCGGAAGTACAGCTCGTTGACGATGGCCAGCACGAAGATCTCGAAGGCCATCACGTGGACCTGCGGGCCGTTCGCGATGATCTGCAGCGTGTCGCCGTCGGCCCGGGCGGTGATGAAGACGCGCTGGAACTGGAAGATGCGCAGGAAGTCGACGAAGTCCGACTTGATGAAGCGCAACGCGCCGAGGTAGGCGAGTTCGTCTTCGGTGAAGCGCAGCGCGCACAGGTGGTCGAGCTCGCGGTTCACGTCGCCGAGCAGCTCGGCCAGAGGGTACGCCGGCGCGTTGCGGCAGACGAAGCTGTATTCGGCCTGCGTCTGCGGGTGCCGGTGCAGCATGGTCTGCCACATCGTGAACTTGTAGAGATCGGTCTCCAGCAGGCTGTGGATGACGGGTGGCATGGTGGCTTTCAAGTCAGGCGGCGAAGGACCTCGCCGCTGGTCGCGAGTTGAACACCGCGGGCGCGCATCGCGTCGAGAAACCCTTGCTGCTGCGCCTCGAAACCGCCGACCGGGCTCAGGCAGTCGGTCAGCAGCACGACGCGTTCCAGCCGCCCACCGGGCAGGTGGTCGACCACGTGCTCGGTGGTGGCCTTCACGCAATGGCTGCCGGCCTCGCCGGCGATCAGCAACAGGTCGGCGCGGTCCAGGCGCTCGATCAGGGCCTGGTTGAGCTGGGTGTCGGGATCGGCCGCATCGGGCACCTCGGCCTGCACCGCGCTGTAGTGCTCGGTCCACGGGTTCTCGCCCTTGGTGACCATCTCGACCGCTGCGAGCCGGCGCTCTTCCCAGCTGTTGCAGGCGGCGCGCACGTCGGCATGAATGTTGTGACCCCAGCTGCCGATCTCGCAGTGCACCGGCCAGACCATCAGCGTGTAGCGGCCTCGGGCTTCGAGTTCATCGAGGTAGGCGAGGGTGCGCGGCAGCGCGGCGGCATCGCGCGGGCGGAACGCGCCGTCGCGCACTTGCTGCGCGGTGATCGGCGTGAACGGGCCGACCGCGCTGCCGTCGCGTTGTTGCCAGAAGGTCGGGTGGGCGATGTCGACGCGGTGGTGGGAATCGAGCGTCACGGTGATGTCGGTGATCGCATCGCCGGCCTGGCGGATGAAGCCGGCCAGGCGCTGCATGTCGGCATGGGCGCCGCTGACCGGCAGCGCGGGGGCGACCGGTTGGCCGGTCAGCGGATCGATGGGCCGCCAGGTGGCGGGCAGGTCGCAGAAATCGTTCTGCGGGTCGATGATCAGAAGCTGGGTTCGCAGGTTCATCGCAGGCTTTCGTCTTGAACGTGACGGTACTCTAGACGAGTTAGATCAACATTGCAACTAACTAGCGGGTTGCCGGACGGTGGCCCTAACATCGAGCCCATGGCCGCCGACTCCTACCCACCCGTCATCTGCACCGTCGACGTGGTGCTGCTGACGCTGCGCGATGATGCCTTGCACGTGGTGCTGCACAAGCGCGACCGCGAGCCCTTCCGCGGGGCGCTCGCGCTGCCCGGCGGCTACGTGCACCAGCAGGAGGACCAGGGCGCGGAGGATGCCGCGATGCGGGTGCTGCGCGACAAGGCCGGCATCGCGAGCCCGTACCTGGAGCAGCTCGCGACCTTGTCCGGCCCCGGGCGGGATCCGCGCGGCTGGTCGGTGTCGATCGCGTACTACGCACTGGTGCCGCTGCAGCTGGTGCCGGTCGATGCGGCGCACCTGCGCGTGCTGCCGGCCGACCGGCTGCCGACGCTGCCGTTCGATCACGGGCGCATCGTCGAGCTGGCGGTGTCGCGGGTGCGGGTGAAGAGCCACTACTCGTCGCTGCCGGTGCACCTGTGCGGCGAGCGCTTCACGCTGCCGCAGCTGCAGGCGGTGTACGAGGCGGTGCTCGGCGAGCCGGTCAACAAGGTGAGCTTTCGCCGCAAGATGGACGAGCTCGCGATGCTGGAGCCGATCGACGGTGAACTGGAGCTGGGTCGGGCCAACCGGCCGGCCCAGCTGTACCGCGTGCGCCGGGAATTCCGGCGCACGCTGTCCCTCAGCGAACGCGGGCTGGGGACTTAGGCGGCGAGCAACTCGGCTTGCAGCGGCGCCGGCACTTCGGCGTAGTGGCTGAACTGCATCGAGTACTGCGCACGCCCGGACGAGAGCGCCCGCAGGCTGCCGATGTAGCCGAACATCTCCTTCAGCGGCACGTGCGCTTCCAGCGCCGTCGCGTTGCCGCGCGGATGCTGGGCGCGCACGTGGCCGCGCCGGCGGTGCAGGTCGCCGATGCTGTCGCCGAGGTAGTCGGCCGGCGTGACGACTTCCACCGCCATCACCGGTTCGAGCACCACCGGCGCCGCGCGTGCGACGCCGTCGCGGAAGGCCGCAACCGCCGCCAGTTCGAACGCCAGCACCGACGAGTCGCGCTCGTGGAAGCTGCCGTCGAGCAGCGTGATCTCGATGTCGACCACCGGGTAGCCTGCCAGCACGCCGGTCTCGGCCGCGCGCTTCACGCCGGACTCGACGCCCGGAATGAACTCGCGCGGGATCGCGCCGCCGGTCACCTGGTTCACGAAGCGCAGGCCGTCGCCGCGCGCCAGCGGCGCGATGCGCAGCGTCACGCCGGCGAACTGCCCGGGGCCGCCGCTCTGCTTCTTGTGCACATGGCTCACCTCGACCGTGCGCGTGACCGTCTCGCGGTAGGCGACCTGCGGCCGGCCCACCGTCACCTCGACACGATGGCGCGTGCGCAGCTTCTCCAGCGTCACCTCGAGCTGCAGCTCGCCCATGCCGGACAGCAGGGTCTGGCCGGATTCGGCGTCCTGGCGGATGCGCAGGCTCGGGTCTTCCTTGGCGAGCGCGGCCAGTGCCTTGCCGAGCTGCTGCTGGTCGACCTGCGTGCGCGGCTCCACCGCGATGTGGATCACCGGTTCCGGAATCGAGATGCTCTCCAGCACGACCGGATGGCGCTTGTCGGCGAGCGTGTGGCCGGTCGTCGTGTCCTTCAGGCCCACGAGCGCACCGATGTCTCCCGCCTCGAGGGCCGGGACTTCCACATGCTTGTCGGCATGCACTTCATACAGCCGCGCCACGCGTTCGGTGCGGCCGGTGCTGGCGTTGAGCACGCTGTCGCCGGGCCGCAGGCGGCCGCGGTACACGCGCACGAAGACCATCGCGCCGTGGTCGTCGGAGACGACCTTGAACGCGAGCGCGGCCAGCGGGCCGTCGGCGTCCGATTCGGGTTGGCCTTCGGTCGCGACGTCGCCGGGAGCCGGCAGGTAGTCGATGACGGCATCCAGCAGCGGCTCGATGCCGCGGTTGCGGAACGCCGAGCCGGCCAGCACCGGCACGAAGGCGCCCGCCAGCGTGCCGGCGCGCAGGCCCGCACGCAGCTGCTCGACCGACGGCTCGTCGCCTTGCAGCCAGGCCTGCAGCAGCGCGTCGTCGCGCTCGACCACGGCCTCGACGAGGCGGGCGCGGGCGATCGTCGCCTGCGCCTGCAGGTCGTCGGGGATCGCTTCGATGAGCGGCGGCTGGCTCGCATCGGCGGCCGGCCAGACCAGCGCGCGCCGGCCGAGCAGGTCCACGACGCCGCGGAACGAGTCCTCGGCGCCGATCGGCAGTTGCAGCGGCAGCGCGGTCACGCCCAGGCGCGACTCCATCATCTGCACGACGCGGGTGAAGTCGGCACCCACTCGGTCGAGCTTGTTGATGAAGGCGAGGCGGGGCACGCGGTACTTGTCGGCGAGGCGCCAGTTGGTCTCGGTCTGCGGCTCGACGCCGGCGACGCCGTCGAACACGACGACCGCGCCGTCGAGCACGCGCAGCGAGCGGTTCACCTCGATGTTGAAATCGATGTGTCCGGGCGTGTCGATCAGGTTGATCTGCGCACCGTTCCAGAACACGGTGGTGGCCGCGCTGTTGATGGTGATGCCACGCGCCCGCTCCTGCGGGTCGTAGTCCATCACGGTGTTGCCATCGTTCACATCACCGATGCGGTGATTCGCACCGGTGTAGAACAGGATGCGTTCGGTGGTGGTGGTCTTGCCGGCGTCGACGTGGGCGATGACGCCGATGTTGCGCAGGAGGCGGGTGTTGCGGTTCATGACGAATCTTTCAAACTGGGGCTGTTCTTGCCAGCCCAAGCGAAGATTCGCGGTGGGCTAGCCCGTAACTTGCATGGCTGGGGTGGTGTCGACGGACACGCCAAAGGACGAGCGCAAGCCTCCCGTGCTTTGGCGGTCTTGAATCGTGGCGATCAACTTGTCGTAGGTGCGCATGGCAGTAACGTGCAGACTGAAAAGCAGAAACCCCGGGGGCAGTGCCGACCGGGGTTTCTGGGACCGGAAGGCGCAGGGCCTTCCGATGGTGGGGAAGACCTTGAACTACACGACGAACAGCAACACGTCGCCACGCGACGGTGCTGCTTGCGAGATGGCTTCAAGGTTCTTCAACATGGCCGCGATTGTCCTCCCGCTGCAGAGCACCTGTTGCCGGTGGGGCTTCCGCTTTGGTGTGGAATGAGTTCATGACTTCCACGAAGATTCTTCTTGCCGGTGCGACGGGTGTCGTCGGTCGCCGGCTCATCCCGCTGCTGGTCGGCGGTGGCTACAACGTGTTCGGCACGACGCGCAGCCAGGCGAAGGCAGCGTCGATCATGGCCGCGGGCGCCGAGCCGATCGTGCTCGACGTGTTCGATGCGGCTGCGGTGCGCGCGACGATGCTGCGCCTGAAGCCGGACGTGATCGTGCACCAGGTGACCGACCTGGCGCTGCTGAACGATGCGGCGACGCGCGACGAAGCGCTGGCCCGCAACGCGCGGCTGCGGATCGAGGGCACGCAGAACCTGGTCGATGCGGCGCTTGCGTGTGGAGCGAAGCGGATGGTGGCGCAGAGCATCGCGTGGGTGTATGCCGCGGGGCGCGAGCCGCATGCCGAGAACGATCCGCTGGACCTGAAGGCGGAAGGGGCGCGGGCGCACACGGTGGAAGCGGTTGCGACCCTGGAGCGCCTGGTGACGCAATCCCCGGGTCTCGACGGCGTGGTGTTGCGCTATGGCCAGTTCTACGGGCCGGGGACCGGGGTCGAGACGGCCGCGGGCAAGCCGTCTGCATTGCATGTGGACGCTGCGGCGTATGCGGCGTTGCTGGCGGTTGATCGCGGCGCGCCGGGCATCTACAACGTCGCTGAGCCGAGCTGGCAGATCACGGGTGACAAGGTGCGGCGCGAGCTCGGCTGGGATGCCGCGTTTCGTCTCCGGAGCTGACGGTTTTCGCGCGAGCAAAGGCGCGGGTGGGGAGGGGGAAAAGACTGAACAGACGGACAAGCGCGCCGACGCTCGCATGCTCAACCGTCTGTTCGGTCTTTTCCCCCAACAAGAGCGGGTGGTGTTGAGCGTCGCGGCGGGTGGCGGGAGGGGCTGGGGGCGATTTCTGGGGCGACGAAGAAGATCGGCTTCGGGGGTGGCGTGCGCAGCACGCTTCGTGGACTGACTCATCGGCACTGTTTGACCACAACGAACGAAGTGAGTGGCGGGAGTTTGCCGATGCACCCCCGAAGCCGATCTTCTTCGTGGAGTCGGCCCCCGGGCCGACCGCCCCGGCATGAGTCCCCAGCCCCTTCCGCCACCCGCCGCGATGCGACGCGACGCGCTACGCCTGCCAGACTCCGAACCCGGCCTCCCGCAGCGCAATCCCCAGCTCCACTTCCATGTCCCGCGCCCCGTCGTACGGCATCGGGTTGTAGACCTCGTACAGCTTCGGCAGCAACCGCAGCCCATAAGTCGTGACGAAGCGATTGGCCTGGATGCCGGCCTTGTGCTTGTCGAAGCGCACGTCCGGGTCCAGGCCGGTCATGCCGACGTAGACGAAGGGCTTGCCCAGCTGGTAGTCGGGGTTCGCCTTGCGGAAGCTCGGCTCGTTCCACACCTGATCGGCCAGCTCCACCACGTAGACGCTGTAGTGATGCTTCGGCCGCCGCGGCATGCTCGTCAGGCCGGCTTGCCGCGCGCCACCAGTTCGGCGTGGCGGGCGGCGTCGATGTTGCTGCCGCACATGACCAGGCCGACGCGGCGGCCATCGAGTCGCTCCTTCAGCGGGCCGAACAGCGCGGCCACCGCCGCGGCCGGCGCCGGCTCGACCGCGAGCTTCATGTCGATGAACAGATCGTGCATGCCGCGGCACAGGTCGTCGTCTGACACGCGGACGATCTCATCGACGAAGCGACGGCACACGTCGAAGCTGTACGCGAGTGCGTACGGCGCGCCCAGGCTGTCGGCGATCGTGTCGACCGCGTCGAGCTTCACCGGTTCGCCGGCCTGGAAGCTGCGGTACATCGCATCCGCACCCAGCGGCTCGACCCCATAGACGCGGCAGTCCGGATTGATCTGCTTGACGGCCGCGGCGATGCCCGAGATCAAGCCGCCACCGCCGACCGGCACCACCACCGCGTCGAGCTGCGGTACCTGCTGCATGAACTCCAGCCCGACCGTCGCGGTGCCGAGCGACGTCAGCGGGCCGTCGAACGGGTGGATCATCGTGCGGCCCTCGTCGGCCACCAGCGCTTGCGCGCCTGCAAAGGCCTCGTGCACGTTGGCCACCAGCACGACCTTTGCGCCGAAGCCCTCGCAGGTGGCGATGCGCAACGGGCTCGCGTGCTTCGGCATCACGACCGTCGCGCTGGTGCCGGCGATGCGTGCCGCGTACGCCGCGGCGATCGCATGGTTGCCGGCACTGGCGGCAACGATGCCGCGTTGCTTCGCGTCGGCGTCGAGCGCCTCGATGCAGTTCAGCGCGCCGCGCAGCTTGAAGCTGCCGGTGGTCTGCCAGAGCTCGAGCTTCAGCCAGACCTCGGTCGACGGCGCGAGCCGGGTCGCGGCGGCACCGGTCTGCCAGCGCCACACCGGCGTGGCGAGCACCTTGCCGGCCAGGCGGTCGGCGGTGGCGCGGATGTCATCCAGAGAAGGGAAGGGCGTATCGGGGTTCATGGAGACGGATTGTCCGCGCAAGCGATGCGGTGGCCGAGGGCCCGGGATAATGCGGCGGATGACGAGCAGCACGAGCGACGGCGACAAGTTTTTCAAGCGGCTGGCCGACAGCCTGGACGAGCACAGCTTCGTCAAGCTGGTGCTGGCCAAGTACCGCGGGCCCGAGCCCGACCTGCTGCGCGCCACGGTGCGCCGCATCCAGGTGCGCGACGCCGACACGCTCAGCTTCGTCTACACCCACCGCACCCGCGACGTGACCAAGAACATGCCGCTCGCCGATGGCCTGCAGAGCCTGCGCGAGCGCGCCACCGAGCTGTTCGGCCACCTGCACCTGATGACGCGCGCCGAAGACGTGCAGCTGATGGTCAGCAAGAAAGGCCAGCAGACGCTGCGCGTGGCCGCCGTCGAGCACGAGGCCGACGACGCGGCCACCGGTCATGACCGCGAGAAGCACCGCTTCGTCGACCTGGCCCGCCCGTTCCTGACCGACCTCGGCGTCACCACCCCGCAGCACCAGCTGGTGCCGGCGATGGCGCGCAAGTGGAAGCAGATCAACAAGTTCGTCGAGGTGCTCGACAGCGCGCTGAAGGCCTCGCCGCTGCGCGACGCGAAAGAGGTGAGGGTGCTCGACTTCGGCGCCGGCAAGGGCTACCTGACCTTCGCGATGCACGAGTACCTGCACGCAACGCGCGGCATGAACGCCCACGTCACCGGTGTCGAGCTGCGCGAGGACATGGTGCGCCTGTGCAACGCGGCCGCGCAGCGCAACGGCATGGCGGGGCTCACGTTCCGCCACGGCGACGTGCGCACGCATGCGCGCGAGCCGGTCGACGTGATGATCGCGCTGCACGCCTGCGACATCGCCACCGACTACGCGATCGACATGGGCATCCGCGCCGGCGCGTCCATCATCATGTGCTCGCCGTGCTGCCACAAGCAGATCCGCCCGCAGCTGCTGAGCCCGCACCCTCTGCGGCCGATCCTGCAGCACGGCATCCACCTTGGCCAGGAAGCCGAGATGCTGACCGACGGCCTGCGCGCGCTGCTGCTCGACTCGCAGGGCTACGACACGCAGGTGTTCGAGTTCGTCGCGCTCGAGCACACCAGCAAGAACAAGATGATCCTCGCGGTCAAGCGGACCCAGCCCAGGCCGGCCGACGAGGTGCTGRCGCAGATCCGCGAGATCAAGGCCTTCTACGGCATCCGCGAGCACTGCCTCGAGACACTGCTCGCCGCGGCCTGAATCTGCCGCAGCCTGACCGCTCAGGCGGCGGCCAGGATCAGGTCGGCCGCCTTCTCGGCGATCATGATCGTCGGCGCGTTGGTGTTGCCGCCGATCAGCGTCGGCATCACCGAGGCGTCGACCACGCGCAGCCCCTGCAGCCCGTGCACGCGCAGCGCCGCATCGACCACCGCCAGCGCATCGCCTCCCATCCGGCAGGTGCCGCTCGGGTGGTAGATGGTGTCGGCGCGGTTGCGGATCACCTCGCGGATCTCATGGTCGCTCGCGACGCCCGGCGTGAACAGGTCGCGCTTCAGGCGTGACGCGATCGCCGGCGCCTGCAACAGGCGCTGCGTCAGCTTCCAGCCCTCGACCAGCACCTCCAGGTCGTCGGGATCGTCGAAGTACTTCGGATCGATCAGCGGCACGTCGCGGATGTCACCGCTTTGCACCAGCACCGTGCCGCGGCTGCGCGGGCGCAGCAGGCAGACGTGGCACGACAGCCCGTGCCGCAGGTGCAGCTTGCGCGCATGGTCGTCGACCAGCGCGACGACGAAGTGCAGCTGCACGTCGGGTGCCGGCGAATCGGGCGACACGCGCAGGAAGCCGCCGCCCTCGGCGAAGTTGCTGGTCAACAGGCCGCGGCGCTCGCGCCGGTAGCGGCCGTACTCGCGCAGCGCGTTGAGGCTGCCGGCTGGCGAGAAGCCGAACAGCGCGGTGTCGGGCACGCGGTAGCCGAACGTGAAGTCGACGTGGTCCTGCAGGTTGCGGCCGACGCCGGGCAGGTGGTGCTTCAGGTGGATGCCGGTGCGCTGCAGGAAGGCGCCATCGCCGACGCCCGACACCTGCAGCAGCTGCGGCGTCTGCAGCGCGCCGGCGCACAGGATCACCTCGCGGCGCGCCATCAGGCGCTCGACGTGCCGGCCGCGCGCCATCTCGATGCCGATGGCGCGCTTGCCGTCGAACAGCACCCGCAGCGTCTGCGCCTTCGTCAGCACGTGCAGGTTGTCGCGGCTGTCCATCACCGGGTGCAGGTAGGCGCGCGCGGCACTCCAGCGCTCGCCGCGGTGCTGCGTGACCTGGTAGATGCCGATGCCGTCCTGGCTCGCGCCGTTGAAGTCGTCGTTGATCGGGAAGCCGGCCTCGCGTGCCGCCTGCAGCCAGACCTGCTGCCACGGGTTCGCGCTGCGCAGTTCGCTGACGTGCAGCGGGCCGCCCTGGCCATGGAACTCGTCGTGCAGGCGCTCGTTGTTCTCGGCCTTCTTGAAGTAGGGCAGCACCTCGTCGTAGGACCAGCCCGCGTTGCCGAGCGCGGCCCAGTGGTCGTAGTCGCTGCGGTGGCCGCGGGTGTAGATCATCGCGTTGATGGCCGACGAGCCGCCCAGCGCCTTGCCGCGCGGCTGGTAGCCGCGGCGGCCGTTCAGTCCGGGCTGCGGCACGGTCTCGAAGGCCCAGTTGTTGAGCCGCGTCGGCAGCATCGTGACGGCACCGACCGGCATGTTGATCAGCGCGCCGCGTCCATCGCCGCCGGCCTCGATCAACGCGACCGTGGTCGCCGGGTCGGCGCTGAGGCGGTTCGCGAGCACGCAGCCGGCCGAGCCGCCGCCGACGATCAGGTAATCGACCTCTCCCGTCACGCTGTCTCCCGTGTTCCTCAAATGAGGCTGTGGCCGAATTGTGGCGGCCCGGGCAGCATCAGGTCCTCGATCGACGGCAGCCCGCCGAGCAGCATCGGCGTCCAGTGCTCGGCCGGTGCCGGCGCGTGGAACAGGAAGCCCTGGTAGGCGTCGACGCCCAGCATCTGCAGGAAGCGCAGCTGCGCGCCGCGCTCGACGCCTTCGGCGACCACCTGCAGGTGCAGGTTGTTGGCCAGCGTGACGATCGATCGCACGATGCGCTCGCGCCGCGCGTTGCCCGGCAGGTCGAGCAGGAAGCTGCGGTCGATCTTCAGCACGTCGATCGGCAGGTCGGCGAGCTTGGACAGCGACGAATACCCGGTGCCGAAGTCGTCGATCGAGATCTTGAACGACCATTCGCGCAGCAGCTTCAGCTGCGCGAGCGCGCGCTCGGGCCGCTCGGCGAGGAAGGTCTCGGTGACCTCGAGGTCGAGCGCGCCGACCGGCACGTCGTAGCGGCCGACCGCGGCCAGCACCGTCTCGAACAGGTTGTCGCGGTCGAGGTCGCGCGCCGACAGGTTCACCGCGACGCGCGGCGCCTGCGCCCCGGCCGCCATCCACAGCGCGAGCTGCCGGCACACCTCGTCGAGGATGTAGTCGGTGATGCGCGACACGCAGCCCATCTGCTCGGCCACCGGCACGAACTCGGCCGGCGACACCGCGCCGAGCGCCGGGCTGTTCCAGCGCACCAGCGCCTCGAAGCCGAGCAACTGGCCGTTCGAGCGCACCTGCGGCTGGTAGACGACGTGCAGCTCGCGGTCGTCGATCGCACGCTCCAGCGCCGATTCGATCGCGATGCGGCGGCTGACCGCGCGCTCGCTGATCGGCGTGCCGACCTCGTCGGCGCTCGCGCCCTCGCGCGACAGCTCCATCGCGACGCCGCTGCGGTGCATCACCTCGGCGGCCTGCGCGCTGTCGATCGGGAACAGCGCGGCGCCCACCGCCAGCTCGACCAGCACGTGGCCGCTGCCGACCTGCAGCTGCTGCGGCAGCGCGCGGCGCAGCCGCGTGACGGCCATCGTGGCCTGCACCGCCGGCACCGGCGGCAGCGCGATGCTCAGCATCGAACCGCGGGTGCGGGCGATGTAGCTGTCCTTGCCGCCGGCCTCGCGCAGCGCGTTCGCGAACGCGACGATGAACTGGTTGCCCTGCGCCATGCCGAAGCGCGCATTGACCTGGCGCAGCGAGCCGAGCCCGCACGACACCACCGGGATCACCATGCCGGGCAGCAGCATCGCGCGCTGGCGATCGAGCCACTGCGCCATGCCTTCCGGGCGCGGCAGGCCGGTGACGACGTCGTGCGACGCCAGGTACTCGGCTTCGGCCTGGCTGCGCACCAGGTTGCGCTGCAGCTCGCGCAGCTCGGTCACGTCCTGGAAGCTCACCGCGAAGTGGCGGTCGCCGCAGGCGAAGCGGTTGCGCACCACCAGCCGGCGCTGCGCGCGGCCCTCGCCGGCCAGCCATTCGGTGCCGGCGTCGAAGCTCGGGACAGCGCTACCCTCCGGGGCGGTCGAACGCAGCCAGCGGGACAGCGGCTGGTCGTCGAACCCGCTGCCGGCGAGCTGCGCGAACAGCCGGTTGCCGCGCCGCACGCGGCCGTCGTCGCGGCACACGACGACGGCGGTGCCCTGGTTCTCGAACAGGTCCTCGTACAGGTCCTGCATGCGCTGCGCGTGTTCTCGCGAATGCGTGGCCGCGCTCAGGATGCGGAACACCGCAAGCGGCAGGCAGAAGTTGAAGAAGGTGAAGAGCAGGCCGTGGATGTACAGCGGCGAGGTGTTGAGCGTGACGTCGAGCCCGAACAGGTTGGGCATCACGAAGCCGGAGGCCGCGAGGCCGAACGGCACCAGGTTCAGCGCCATCAGCGCCAGCGCGAGCCGGTAGCCGCGCAGCAGCCCGGCCAGCAGCGGGGCCGAATAGCAGAACACGTAGCCGAGGCGCTGCACCTCGGGGATGCGCACGCAGGTGGCGATCACCAGGCCGGCGGCGTAGACGATGACGATCAGTCCGTTGCTGGCCAGCCGCTGGTGCTGCGTCGACCAGCGGATCGCTGCCAGCAGCGCGACGTAGAACGCGATGACGATGACGAGGATGTAGTAGACGCCGCGCTGCAGCCCGATCCACGAGCTGTGCAGCGCGATCGCCGCTTCGAGCGTGATGCCGCTGAGCAGGACGATGCGCAGCGCGCTCAGTTGAACGCGGCTGTCGGTGTCCTGGGATGGGCGGCCTGGCAACTGCAGGAAGGCGTGCAAGGACGCCCACAGGCGCTCACCCGTCGAGATCAATCGGCGGAGCATCGGGTCGGGCTGACGTGGCTGCTATCTGGCAAAGCTGCTGAGTGTGCCCGTCGCTGGTGCACACGCGACGGCGGCGAGCGTGAACGACTTCACGGCAGGGTAGCCGGTTCCGGGATCGGCCCCGGGCCGCGTGCGCGGTCGGCGGCGAACTGCTTCGTGAACTCGGCGAAGCGGCCGGCGTCGAGCGCGTCGCGCACCTCGCGCATCAGGTTCAGGTAGTAGTGCAGGTTGTGGATGGTGGTGAGCATCGGCCCGAGCATCTCGCCGCAGCGGTCGAGATGGTGCAGGTAGGCGCGGCTGAAGCCCTTGCAAGTGTGGCAGCTGCAGGTTTCATCGATCGGGCGCTCGTCGGTGCGGTAGCGGGCGTTGCGCAGGCGCAGGTCGCCGAAGCGGGTGAACAGGTGGCCGTTGCGCGCGTTGCGGGTCGGCATCACGCAGTCGAACATGTCGACGCCGGCGGCGACGCCCTCGACCAGGTCTTCCGGCGTGCCGACGCCCATCAGGTAGCGCGGCTTGTGGGCCGGCAGCCGGTGCGGCGTGTGGGCCATGATGCGCTGCATCTCGGCCTTGGGCTCGCCGACGCTGACGCCGCCGATCGCGTAGCCGGGCAGGTCGAGTTCGACCAGCGACGCGAGCGATTCCTCGCGCAGGTTCTCGAACATGCCGCCCTGCACGATGCCGAACAGCGCGTTCGGGTTCTCGTTGCGCTGGAACTCGGCCAGGCAGCGGCGCGCCCAGCGCAGGCTGAGCTCCATCGAGACGCGGGCCTCGCGCTCGGTCGTCAGGTGGCCCTTGCTTTCGTAGGGCGTGCACTCGTCGAACTGCATCACGATGTCGCTGTTCAGCGCGCGCTGGATCTGCATGCTGATCTCGGGCGTCAGGAACAGCTTGTCGCCGTTGACGGGGGAGGCGAAGCGCACGCCTTCCTCGCTGATCTTGCGCATGTCGCCGAGCGACCAGACCTGGAAGCCGCCGCTGTCGGTCAGGATGGGCTTGGTCCAGCCTTCGAAGCGGTGCAGCCCGCCGAACTGGCGCAGGATGTCGACGCCCGGGCGCAGCCACAGGTGGAAGGTGTTGCCGAGGATGATCTGCGCGCCCATCTCTTCGAGCGATTGCGGCATCACGCCCTTGACGGTGCCGTAGGTGCCCACCGGCATGAAGATCGGGGTCTCGACGACGCCATGGTTCAGCGTCAGGCGGCCGCGGCGCGCGCGGCCTTCGGTCTTGAGGAGGTCAAACTGGAGCATGGGGGGATTGTCCGGCAACGGAAGAGGTGGGGCGCTCCAGCAGCATCGCATCCCCATAGCTGAAGAACCGATACCCCTGCGCGATCGCATGCCGGTACAGCGCCATCACGTGCTCGTAGCCGGCGAACGCGCTGACCAGCATCAGCAGCGTGCTCTTCGGCAGGTGGAAATTGGTGACCAGCACGTCGACGACGCGGAACCTGAAGCCGGGCGTGATGAAGATGTCGGTGTCGCGGCTGCCGGCCTGCAGCACGCCGCCGCGCGCGGCCGATTCCAGCGCGCGCAGCGTCGTCGTGCCGACCGACACCACCCGCCCGCCGGCCGCGTGCGTGCGCGCGATCGCGTCGACCGTGGCCTGCGGCACCTCGAACCATTCGCTGTGCATCGTGTGCTCGGCGATGTTCTCGCTGCGCACCGGCTGGAAGGTGCCGGCGCCGACATGCAGCGTGACGCTCGCGCTGCCCACACCGCGCTCGCGCAGCGCCGCCAGCACGCCTTCGTCGAAATGCAGTGCGGCGGTCGGCGCGGCGGCGGCGCCCGGCCGCGCGGCGAACACCGTCTGGTAGCGCCGCTCGTCGTCGGCCTCGTCGGCATGCGTGATGTACGGCGGCAGCGGCACATGGCCGTGCCGCTCCAGCAATGCCAGCGGGTCGGATGGGAAGCGCAGGTGGAACAGGCTGCCGTCCGGCCCGCCGCGGCCCAGCACCTCGGCATCGAAGGCGTCGGCGAAGCGCACCGTCTGGCCCGGCTTCGGCGACTTGCTGGCGCGCAGGTGCATCAGCAGCTCGTTGCCGGGCAGCAGCCGCTCGACCAATGCCTCGACCGCGCCGCCGCTGGCCTTGGCGCCGTACAGCCGGGCCTTGATCACGCGCGTGTCGTTGAAGACGAGCAGGTCGCCCGGTTGCAGCAGCGCGGGCAGCTCGCGGAAGATGCGGTCGACCGGCGGTGCGGTGCGGCCGTCGAGCAAGCGCGACGCGCTGCGTTCGGCGGCCGGGTGCTGCGCGATCAGTTCGGGCGGCAGTGCGAAGTCGAAATCGCTCAGCGTGAAGTGGCGAGAGGTAGGGAAAGGAACGGAATCGGACGACATGGCATGCAGGCTGGACCGGCCTGACGAAGATCTGCAGGGGACGGATTCTTCCACGGTCGGTCGACGCGGCAGAATCCGCGCATGCCCGGTCGCGCCGCCTCCTCTCCCAGCGAGTCCCCTGTCGAACCTCCTGCCGCCGTGCCCGTGCGCGAAAAATCCGCCCCGCAGAAGGCGATGGAGAAGCTGGGCCTGGTGCGCGACATCGACCTCGCGCTGCACCTGCCGCTGCGCTACGAGGACGAGACCCGCATCACGCCGATCGCATCGCTGCGCGACGGCGACAACGCGCAGGTCGAAGGCATCGTGCGCGAGTGCGAGATCCAGTTCCGCCCGCGCCGCCAGCTGGTCGTCAAGATCGACGACGGCACCGAGGAACTCTGGCTGCGCTTCCTGAACTTCTACCCGAACCACCAGAAGACGCTCGGCGTCGGCAAGCGGGTGCGGGCGCGCGGCGAGGTGCGCGGCGGCTTCTTCGGGCGCGAGATGGTGCACCCGAATTTCAAGGGTGTCGACGACGGCACGCCGCTGGCCGAGGCGCTGACGCCCGTCTACCCGACCAGCGCGACGCTGCCGCAGGCCTACCTGCGCAAGGCGGTGGCCTCGGGGCTGCAGCGCGCCGACCTGTCGGAGATCGTGCCGCCGGCCTTGCTGCCGCCCGGGTTGATGAGCCTGCGCGACGCGTTGCGGTTCCTGCACCACCCGACGCCCGACGTGAGCCTCGCCACGCTCGAGGACCACAGCCACCCGGCGTGGCAGCGCCTGAAGTTCGAGGAGCTGCTCGCGCAGCAGCTGTCGCAGCTGCAGGCCAAGCAGGAGCGGGCGCTGCAGCAGGCGCCGGCCTTCACGGTGCATGCCGGCGGCCTGCAGGAGAAGCTGCTCGCGGCGCTGCCGTTTTCGCTGACGCCGGCGCAGCGCCGCGTCGTCGAGGAGATCGCCATCGACCTGCAGCGCCCGGTGCCGATGCACCGGCTGCTGCAGGGCGACGTCGGCTCGGGCAAGACGGTGGTGGCCGCGCTGTCGGCCGCGATCGCGATGAACGAAGGCTGGCAGTGCGCGCTGATGGCGCCCACCGAGATCCTCGCCGAGCAGCATTTCCGCAAGCTGGTCGGCTGGCTCGAGCCGCTGGGCGTGCAGGTGGCCTGGCTGACCGGCAGCCGCAAGGGCAAGGCGCGGCGCGAGATGCTGGTGCGCGTGGCCTCGGGCGAGGCCGGGCTGGTGGTCGGCACGCATGCGGTGATCCAGGGCGAGGTCGAGTTCGCGCGGCTGGGGCTGGCCATCATCGACGAGCAGCACCGCTTCGGTGTCGCGCAGCGGCTCGCGCTGCGCGCCAAGCTGCAGCAGGGCGCACTGGAGCCGCACCTGCTGATGATGAGCGCGACGCCGATCCCGCGCACGCTCGCGATGACGGTGTTCGCCGACCTCGACGTCAGCACGATCGACGAGCTGCCGCCCGGGCGCACGCCGATCGTCACCAAGGTGTTCAGCGATGCGCGCCGCGGCAACGTGATCCTGACCATCGCCGACGAGGTGGCACGCGGCCGGCAGGTGTACTGGGTGTGCCCGCTGATCGAGGAATCGGAGACGCTGGACCTGCAGAACGCGACCGCCACGCACCAGCAGCTGTGCGAGGCGCTGCCGGATGAAATGGTCGGCCTGCTGCACGGCCGCATGCCGGCGGCGGAGAAGGCCGCGGTGATGGCGCTGTTCACCGCGGGCGAGATGAAGGTGCTGGTCAGCACGACGGTGATCGAGGTCGGCGTCGACGTGCCGAACGCCTCGCTGATGGTGATCGAGCATGCCGAGCGCTTCGGGCTGAGCCAGCTGCACCAGCTGCGCGGTCGCGTCGGGCGCGGCTCGGTCGCGAGCGTGTGCGTGCTGGTCTACACGGCGCCCTTGTCGCCGACCGGCAAGGACCGGCTGCGCGCGATGGCCGAGACGAACGACGGCTTCGAGATCGCGCGGCGCGACCTGGAAATCCGCGGGCCGGGCGAGTTCCTCGGCGCGCGGCAGTCGGGCGCGCCGCTGCTGCGCTTCGCCGACCTCGCGCTCGACGAGGCGCTGGTGCACCGCGCGCGGGCCGTCGCGACGCTGTTGCTGGCGCAGCATCCGCGCATCGCCGAGCAGCACGTGGCGCGCTGGCTGGGCGGCAAGGCCGAGTACCTGAAGGCCTGAAGGTCTGACGGCACGAGGCGGCGCGGGCATCCCCCTAGTTTCTGGCGCCCTGCCAGCGGAACGCGCGGGATAGCATCCGCGCGGCACCATCAACCGCGGAGGGCCTGCCCCATGAACCTGATCCAGCGCGTTCAAGACATCCTGCTGAAGCCGAAGCAGACCTGGCCGGCGATCGATGCCGAGCCGGCGACACAGGCCTCGATCTACAAGGGCTACGTGCTGATCCTGGCGGCGATCCCGCCGGTCGCGTCGTTCCTCGGCCTGATCTTCATTGTCGGACCGGGGTTCTGGGGGCTGTCGACGCTGGTGCTGGGTTATGTGCTGGCGCTCGTGAACGTCTTCGTGCTGACGCTGATCGTCGACGCGCTCGCGCCCAGCTTCGGCGGCACCAAGGGGCAGGTCAGCGCGCTGAAGCTGGTGGCGTATGCCAGCACCGCCGGCTGGGTCGGTGGCGTGTTCCACCTGGTACCGGGGCTGTGGATCCTGGGCATCATCGCGTCGCTGTATGGCATCTACCTGATCTACCTCGGCCTGCCGGTGCTGATGAAGTGCCCGCAGGACAAGGCGGGCGCGTACACGGCGGTGGTGATCGTCTGCGCCATCGTGATCTACATCGTGCTGGGCGCGCTGACGGCGATGGGCGGGCCGATGCGCGTGGGCTCGTGGGGCGGTTGGGCCGGCTCGCACGGCAGCGCGGTGACGATCAAGACGCCGGGGGGCGAGATCAAGGTCGACACCGCGAAGATGGATGACCTCTCGAAGAAGTTGGAAGAGGCCGGCAAGCGCATGGAAGAGGCGCAGAAGTCAGGCGACCCTGCGGCGACCGGCAAGGCGATGGGCGAGATGATGGGTGCGCTGACCGGCGGCAACGGCCAGCCGATCGCGCCGGCCGACCTGAAGGCGGTGCTGCCCGAGGCGCTGGGCGAGCTGAAGCGTGAATCGATCGAATCGCAGGGCGGCCAGGCGATCGGCATCGCCAGTTCGATGGCCAAGGCCTCGTATGCCGCGGCCGACAAGCGCGTGCAGCTGACGATCACCGACCTGGGCGGCACGGCCGGCCTCGCGGCGCTGGCCGCCTGGTCCGGCATGACGATGGACAAGGAGACGGCCGAGCAGGTCGAGAAGGTCTACAAGCAGGGCGAGCGCACCGTGCGCGAGGAGTACCGCAAGGACGGCAGCCACGGCGAGGTGACGGTGTTGCTGACCAATGGCGTGGTCGTCGAGGCCAAGGGCCAGCAGGTCGATCTGGCGGCGCTGAAGAAGGCGCTCGAGGCCGTCGGCCTCGACAAGCTCGAAGCGGTCAAGCGCCCCGCGAAGGCCTGAGAGAAGCTGAGGCCGCTCAACTGCCGAAGTGGATCTGGTAGCGGGCGCCATCGGAAAACTGGCAGGCGCCGGTGCCGATGCCCGGCCCGGTGATCAGGTACTCGCACTGGGCATTCACGCCCTTGCCGCCATACGCGTTCGCGATGCCGCGGCGCCCGCTGAAGCTGCGCTGGTTCAGCCCCAGCACCTCGTTGTAGATGCGCCCGAACGCGGCATAGCTGTTGTCGACGCGGGTGCTCTCGCCCTGCATCGTGTCACCCAGGTACGACAGCGTGAAGCTGCCGCGGCCGGTGTTGTTGTCGACCACGACGGCCGTCAGCAGCCCGCCCTTGTTGGCCTGCGTGTTCAGCGGGTAAAGCCGGGCGTTCAGCACGGTGGGGGCGGGCGGTGCCGCGGGCGCGGGGGGCGTCACGACGGTCACGCTGGCGGGCGGTGGCGTATCGCCACGGGCGTCGCCGCGCTGGATCGGGTAGCCCTGGCCGGTGCGCGGGTCGATCGGCACGACGTAGCAGGCGCTGAGGCTGGCCGACAGCGAGGCCACGGCCAGCAGCGAGGCGGCGCTCAGGGCGCGTGAAGGGGGCTTGCTCATTCGGGGTCTTCCGGTGCGCGGCGGATGCCGCGGGCCGGAGAATCTGCTGGCGCTCCGGCCTTCGCAAGCGCCACAGCCCGGGGTATCGCAAGGTGATGCCGGCAGGCGCATGACGCGCGCCCGGGTGTCGGATATTCTTCCGTGCTTCTCCGTGCTGGGCTTGAGCGGGTTGCCATGACACTGACCGAACTGAGATACATCGTCGCCGTCGCCCGGGAGAAGCACTTCGGGCGCGCCGCCGAGGCCTGCTTCGTCTCGCAGCCCACCCTCAGCGTCGCGATCAAGAAGCTCGAGGAAGAACTCGACGTCAAGCTGTTCGAGCGCGGCTCCAACGAGGTCAGCGCGACCCCGCTCGGCGAGGAGATCGTGCGCCAGGCCCAGTCGGTGATCGACCAGGCGGCCGGCATCAAGGAGATCGCCAAGCGCGGCAAGGACCCGGTGTCGGGGCCGCTGCGCGTCGGCGTGATCTACACGATCGGCCCCTACCTGCTGCCCGACCTGGTGAAGCAGGCGATCGAGCGCGTGCCGCAGATGCCGCTCGTGCTGCAGGAGAACTTCACCGCCCGGCTGCTCGACATGCTGCGCACCGGCGAGCTCGACTGCGCGATCATGGCCGAGCCCTTCCCCGACACCGGCCTCGCGATCGCGCCGCTGTACGACGAGCCCTTCGTCGTCGCGCTGCCCAAGGACCACCCGCTCGCCAAGCGCAAGCGCATCACCGCCGAGGAACTCAAGCAGGAGACGATGCTGCTGCTCGGCACCGGCCACTGCTTCCGCGACCACGTGCTCGAGGTCTGCCCCGAGTACGCCCGCTTCTCGAGCGATGCCGAGGGCATCCGCAAGAGCTTCGAGGGCTCGTCGCTCGAGACCATCAAGTACATGGTGGCGTCGGGCATGGGCATCACCGTGGTGCCGCAGCTCAGCGTGCCGAAAGACCAGCAGCCGCACGTGCGCTACGTGCCGTTCGCGACGCCGGTGCCGACGCGGCGCGTGGTGCTCGCGTGGCGCCGCACCTTCACGCGCTACGAGGCGATCGCCGCGCTGCGCAACGCGATCTATGCCTGCCCGCTCGAAGGCGTCAGCAGAGTGTCATGAGGGGCCTTTGAAGCCTGACTAGACTCGAACCCGAATTCACCTTGTTTCCCGGAGATTCCCAGATGGCGAAGAAGACCAAGACCGCATCCGTTCCCGCAGCCGCGACCGCCCCGAGCGGCGGCATGGGCATCCACATCGGCATCAGCGACAAGGACCGCGCGGCGATCGCCGGTGGCCTCAGCAAGCTGCTGGCCGACACCTACACGCTGTACCTGACGACGCACAACTTCCACTGGAACGTCACCGGGCCGATGTTCAACACGCTGCACCTGATGTTCATGACGCAGTACACCGAGCTGTGGGCCGCGGTCGACCCGGTCGCCGAGCGCATCCGCTCGCTCGGACACCCGGCCCCGGGGTCGTATGCGCAGTTCGGCGCGCTGGCCTCGATCAAGGACGCGCCGGCCGTGCCGCCGAAGGCGCTCGAGATGGTGCGCATCCTGGTGCAGGGCCACGAGGCGGTGGCGCGCACTGCACGCAGCCTGTTCCCGCTGGCCGACAAGGCCGGCGACGAGCCGACCGCCGACCTGCTGACCCAGCGCCTGACGGTGCACGAACAGACTGCGTGGATGCTGCGCAGCCTGCTCGAAGAGTGAACGGGCCGGCGCGATGAACGGCCCCACCGCGGTGCGAGCGGCGATCGTCACCTTCGACGGCTTCAACGAGCTGGATTCGTTCGTCGCTCTCGGCTTGATGAACCGGCTGCGGCCGGCCGGCTGGACGGTCGAGATCGCCGGCCCGAGCCAGCGGCTCACGTCGATGAACGGCGTGACGATCGAGACGCAGCAGCCGCTGGAGTTCGCGAACGAGGCCGACATCGTGCTGTTCGGCAGCGGCATCTACACGCGGGCGATCGCCGAGAACAGCGCGCTGCTGGACCGGCTGCAGCTGGATCCGCTGCGCCAGCTGATCGGCGCGCAGTGCTCCGGCACGCTGCTGCTGGCGCGGCTGGGGCTGCTGGCCGACATTCCGGCCTGCACCGACCTGACGACCAAGCCATGGGTGGTCGAGGCGGGTGTGCGGGTGGTCGATGCGCCGTTCCATGCGCGCGGCCCGATCGCGACGGCTGGCGGCTGCATGGCCTCGCAGTACCTCGCCACCTGGGCGATGCTGCGGCGCGCCGGTGTCGATGCGACGTCGAAGGCGCTGCACTACGTGGCGCCGGTGGGCGAGAAGGAAGCCTACGTCGACAAGCTGATCAGCACCGTCCGCGCCTTCATCCCGCCCGACGAACTGCTGCTCTGACGGGCTTCAATGCGAGGGCGCCGGCACCGACCAGCGCTTCTGCACCTCACCCGCCGAGTTGACGCTCTCCATGTGCACGCCGAAGCCCCACAGCCGGGCGGCGTGCTTCAGCACCTCTTGCGCGTTGTCGTGCAGCGGCCGGTCGTTGTGCTGCGCATGGCGCAGCGTCAGCGAGCGGTCGCCGCGCAGGTTCACGCTCCAGACCTGGATGTTCGGCTCGCGGCTGCCCAGGTCGTACTGGTGCGACAAGGCCTCGCGCACGCGGCGGTAGCCGCTCTCGTCGTGGATGGCCGAGACCTCCAGCTCCTTGTCCTTCTCGTCGTCGACGATCGCGAACAGCCGGAACTCGCGCATCAGGTTCGGCGACAGGTACTGGCCGATGAAGCTCTCGTCCTTGAAGTTGCGCATCGCATGGTCGATGGACTCGAGCCAATCGGTGCCCGCCAGCTGCGGGAACCAATGGCGGTCCTCGTCGGTCGGTTTCTGGCAGATGCGCTTGATGTCGGTGTACATCGCGAAGCCGAGCGCATACGGGTTGATGCCGTTGTAGCCGCGGTCGCCGACACGCGGCTGATACACCACGTTGGTGTGCGACTTCAGCCACTCGATCATCATGCCGTCGCTCAGGTGGCCGTCGTCGTACATGGTGTTCAGCAGCGAGTGGTGCCAGAACGTGGCCCAGCCCTCGTTCATCACCTGCGTCTGGCGCTGCGGGTAGAAGTACTGCGCCACCTTGCGCACGATGCGCACGATCTCGCGCTGCCACGGCTCCAGCAGCGGCGCGTGCTTCTCGATGAAGTACAGCAGGTTCTCCTGCGGCTCTTCCGGGAAACGCCGCGACTCGGCTTCCTCGAGCGCGGTCTTGTCGGCCTTGCGCGGCAGCGTGCGCCACATCTCGTTGATCTGGCGCTGCGCATAGGCCTCGCGGTCCTTCGCGTCGGCCAGCTCCTGCGCGAGCGACTTGCGGCTCGGCCGGCGGTAGCGGTCGACGCCGTGGTTCATCAGCGCATGGCAGCTGTCGAGGAAGTTCTCGACCGCCTCCAGCCCGTGCCGCTCCTCGCACTCGGTCACGTAGTTCTTCGCGTAGACCAGGTAGTCGATGATCGACGACGCATCGGTCCACATGCGGAACAGGTAGTTGCCCTTGAAGAAGCTGTTGTGCCCGTAGGCCGCATGCGCGATCACCAGCGCCTGCATCGCCATCGTGTTCTCCTCCATCAGGTAGCTGATGCAGGGGTCGGAGTTGATGACGATCTCGTAGGCCAGGCCCATGTGGCCGCGTCGGTAGTTCTTCTCGGTCGAGATGAACTCCTTGCCGTAGCTCCAGTGGCGGTAGTTCACCGGCATGCCGACCGACGCGTAGGCGTCCATCATCTGCTCGGCGGTGATGATCTCGAGCTGGTTCGGGTAGGTGTCCAGGCCGTAGCGCTCGGCCGTGGCCTTGATCACCTCGTGGTAGCGCTCGACCAGCTCGAACGACCAGTCGGTGGGCGAGGGCAGCGGCGCGTGCGCACGTTTGGGCGCGGCCATGTCGGACGCGCGGCGTTTCGGGGAAGCGGTCAGCATCTGGTTCTTGCGCCTCTCGGCGCCCCACGGTGGAGTGACTTGGAGGTTCATGTCGGTGCACCCTCCTTCTTGAACAGGTCGCGGAACACTGGGTAGATCTGCGAGGCCTCGGTCACCTTGCGGATCGCGAAGGCCTTCGCGTCGGCGGCCAGCGCCGAGTACTCGTCCCACAGGTTCTGCTCTTCCTCGGCCACCTGCACATAGGCGAAGTAGCGGCACAGCGGCAGGATGTTGTTGGCCAGCAGCTCACGGCAGCGTCCGCTGTCGTGGTGCCAGTTGTCGCCGTCGCTCGCCTGCGCGCCGTAGATGTTCCATTCGCTGGTCGGGTAGCGGGCCCGGGCGATCTCTTCCATCAGCACGAGCGCGCTCGACACCACGGTGCCGCCGGTCTCGGTCGAGTGGAAGAAGTTCTGCTCGTCGACCTCTTGGGCCTGCGTGTGGTGGCGGATGAAGACGATGTCGATCTTCTCGTAGTGCCGCGTCAGGAACAGGTACAGCAGGATGAAGAAGCGCTTCGCCAGGTCCTTGCGCGCCTCGTCCATCGAGCCGGACACGTCCATCAGGCAGAACATCACCGCCTTCGAGGTGGGCACCGGCACGCGCACGCGGCTGCGGTAGCGCAGGTCGATCGGGTCGAGGTAGGGGATGCGCTTCAGGCGCGCGCGCAACGCTTCGATCTGCAGTTCGAGCGGCGGGATCTCGTGCGCGAACGGGTTCGGGTGCGGATGGCGCTTCAGCTGCACCAGCTGCGCCTCGAGCTCGGCCAGTTCGTGCCGCGACTCCGCGCCGAGCGCGATGCGCCGGCCGATCGCGCCGCGCATCGAGCGCACCACGTGCAGGTTGTTCGGCGTGCCGTCGCTGCTGTAGCCGGCGCGGTGGGTCTTGAACTCGGGCGTCTCGGCAAGCGTCGTGCGGGCGAGGTTGGGCAGCGCCAGGTCGTCGAAGAAGACCTGCATGAACTCTTCCTTGCTGAGGTGGAAGACGAAGTCGTCGTCCCCCTCGCCGGAATCGCTCGCCTGCCCGCCCCCACCGCCGCCCCCGCCGCCCTTGGGGCGCTCGATGCGGTCGCCGCGCACGTAGTCCTGGTTGCCCGGGTGCACCATCTCGCGCTTGCCGCCCTGGCCGTGGCCGAACACCGGCTCGGCGATGTCGCGCTTCGGGATGTGGATGTCCTCGCCCTGCGCGATGTCGCGGATGCCGCGCCCATCGACCGCGCGCTTGACCGCCTCGCGGATCTGGTCCTTGTGGCGGCGCAGGAAGCGCTCGCGGTTGCCGATGGACTTGTTCTTGCCCGCCAGCCGCCGGTCGATGATCTGCTGGAGCATGTGGACCTTTCGTGGGTCGTCAGATCACGAACTCTTGCGCACGCGCAGGTACCACTCGCAGAGCAGGCGCACCTGCTTCGAGGTGTAGCCCTTGGCCACCATGCGGGTCACGAAGTCCTCGTGCTTCTTGGCCTCGTCAGCGCTCGCCTTCGCGTTGAAGCTGATCACCGGCAGCAGCTCCTCGGTGTTCGAGAACATCTTCTTCTCGATCACCGTGCGCAGCTTCTCGTAGCTCGTCCAGACCGGGTTGTTGCCGGCGTTGTTGGCGCGGGCACGCAGCACGAAGTTGACGATCTCGTTGCGGAAATCCTTCGGGTTCGCGATGCCGGCCGGCTTCTCGATCTTCTCGAGCTCGGCGTTCAGCGAGCCGCGGTCGAACACCTCGCCGGTGTCGGTGTCGCGGTACTCGTGGTCCTGGATCCAGTAGTCGGCATAGGTGACGTAGCGGTCGAAGATGTTCTGGCCGTACTCGCTGTAGCTCTCGAGGTAGGCGGTCTGGATCTCCTTGCCGATGAACTCGGCGTAGCGCACCGCCAGGTGCTCCTTGATGAACGCGAGGTACTTCTGCTCGGTCTCGGCCGCGAACTGCTCGCGCTCGATCTGCTGTTCGAGCACGTACATCAGGTGCACCGGGTTCGCGGCGACCTCGGTGCTGTCGAAGTTGAAGACCTTCGACAGGATCTTGAACGCGAAGCGCGTCGAGACGCCGCTCATGCCTTCATCGACGCCGGCGTAGTCGCGGTACTCCTGGAAGCTCTTCGCGCGCGGGTCGGTGTCCTTCAGGTTCTCGCCGTCGTACACCAGCATCTTCGAATAGAGGCTGCTGTTCTCGGGCTCCTTCAGCCGGGTCAGGGTCGCGAACTGCGACATCATCTTCAGCGTGCCCGGTGCGCAGGTGGCCGCAGCCAGCGACGAGCCGCGCAGCAGCTTCTCGTAGATCTTGACCTCTTCGCTGACGCGCAGGCAGTACGGCACCTTGACGATGTAGATCCGGTCGAGGAAGGCCTCGTTGTTCTTGTTGTTGCGGAACGCCTTCCACTCGCTCTCGTTGCTGTGCGCGAGCACGACGCCGTCGAACGGGATCGCGCCGAAGCCTTCGGTGCCCTTGTAGTTGCCTTCCTGCGTGGCGGTCAGCAGCGGGTGCAGCACCTTGATCGGCGCCTTGAACATTTCCACGAACTCGAGCAGGCCCTGGTTCGACAGGCACAGGCCGCCGGAGTAGCTGTACGCGTCGGGGTCGTCCTGCGCGTAGGTCTCGAGCTTGCGGATGTCGACCTTGCCGACCAGCGACGAGATGTCCTGGTTGTTCTCGTCGCCCGGCTCGGTCTTCGCGATGCCGACCTGCTTGAGCACCGACGGGAAGCGCTTGACGATGCGGAACTTGCGGATGTCGCCGCCGAACTCGTCGAGCCGCTTGACGGCCCACGGCGACAGGATGCGCTGCAGGTAGCGGCGCGGGATGCCGTATTCCTTCTCGAGGATCGCGCCGTCTTCGACCGCATCGAACAGGCCGAGCGGCGATTCGTTCACCGGCGAGCCCTTGATCGCGTAGAACGGCACCTCCTGCATCAGCGACTTCAGCCGCTCGGCGATCGACGACTTGCCGCCGCCCACCGGGCCGAGCAGGTAGAGGATCTGCTTCTTTTCCTCCAGCCCCTGCGCGGCATGCCGGAAATACGACACCACCTGCTCGATGGAGTCTTCCATGCCGTAGAACTCGGCGAAGGCCGGGTAGATCTTGATGACCTTGTTGGCGAACAGACGGGACAGGCGCGGGTCGTTGCGTGTGTCGATGGTCTGTGGATCCCCGATCGCCTGGAGCATGCGCTCGGCAGCGGTGGAATAGGCCACGGGGTTGCGCTTGCACTCGGCGAGGTACTCTTCGAGCGAGAGTTCCTCTTCACGGGTGCGCTCGAATCGCGCTGCGAAATGGCTGATCACGTCCATGCTGACCTCCTAAGACATCGGGATGGCGACAGCGAAGGGGCCACCTTCGCTGCCGTCTGGGGAAGTTCTGATGAAGTCCCGGGTGAGGGCTCCATCAGAGCTTTCCTTCAAAGGTCAGCTCATTTCGTGATTCAAGCTTGCGTCATTTTGGGATGTCGTGTGCGTGGAGATGTGGTGAAAAACGCCCGCTGTTCAACGCTTCGATGAGATGAAGGTGTACAGCAAATAGTGTGCCCCCGTCTGTTGCAGCGTGTCACCCACCTGAGTGGATGATGCATGCAATGAGCCGTTTGCGGCCGGGGAAGTTCCTGATGCGGGGCTCAGGGATTTTGCGGACAACCGCGTGTCGATCGGCATGTCAGGTGCTGTTCTCAGGTGTTCGTCAGTCCGAGCTTGTCGAGCAACCCATTCAACTCCTCCAGCGAGCCGAAGGCAATGGCGACTTCGCCTTGTTCGCCGCGCTTGGTGCGTTTCTTGACGCGAATCTCGACCTGCGCGGTCAATGCATCGGAGAGTTCTTCCTCGATGCGCGCGATGTCGCGCGGCTTCTCTTTCGGCACGCGCAGCAGCGGTTGCTGGCGCGACGAGCCCATCTTCGTAACGAGCTTCTCGGCCTCGCGCACGCTGAGTTTCTTCGCGACGATCTCGGCGGCCCCGATGATCTGGTGCGCGCCGTCGAGCGGCAGCAACGCGCGCGCATGGCCCATGTCGAGGTCGCCGGCCATCAGCATCTGCTGCACCGGCTCGGCGAGATTCAGCAGGCGCAGCAGGTTGCTCGCCGCGCTGCGCGAGCGGCCGACGGCCTGCGCCGCCTGCTCGTGCGTGAGGTGGAACTCGTTGACCAGGCGCGCGATGCCTTGTGCCTCTTCGAGCGGGTTCAGGTCTTCGCGCTGGATGTTCTCGATCAGCGCCATCGCCGCGGCGGCTTCGTCGGGCACCTCGCGCACCAGCACCGGCACCTCGTCGAGGCCGGCCAGCTTCGCGGCCCGCGTGCGGCGTTCGCCGGCGATGATCTCGTAGCGGTTGGGTGCGACCGGCCGCACCAGCACCGGCTGCATGATGCCCTGCGCCTTGATGCTCTCGGCGAGCTCGTACAGCGAGCCTTCGTCCATGCGGGTGCGCGGCTGGTACTTGCCGGGCTGCAGCTGGGTCAGCTTCAGCGTGCGCGGCGTGCCGTCGTTGACCGGAACGGGGTTGTCGTTGACCGTGGGGCCGAGCAGTGCTTCGAGGCCGAGGCCGAGGCCTTTGGGTTTCTTGGTTGCCATCCGGGCATTTTCCCTGATCACCCGGCGCGGGCCGTCGTCGACTGCAGCGATTGCAGCAGCGCGCGTCCGTCGGGCCAGGCGCCGAGCCCGGAGTCGCTGTTGATGTGGCCGCGCGGGCCGATGTCGACCTGCCGGCTGCCCCACGCGCGGACCATGCCGGCGGCGCGTTCGGGCGCGCAGAACGGGTCGTCGCTGCTGGTGACGGCGATGCTCGCGAAGGGCAGGGCCTGGCGAGCGATCGGGCGCCACGGCGTCAGCTGCGGCGGCATGTCGACGCGCTCGATGTCGGGCGGCGCGACCAACAAGGCGCCGCGCACGCGGGCCGTGTGGTGCGAATGTGCAGCCCAGGCGGCGACCAGCTGGCAGCCCAGGCTGTGCGCGGCGAGCAGCGCGGGGCGTTCGTCCTGCAGCAGCACGTCTTCGAGGCGGGCCATCCAGTCGCCGCGCTTCGGCCACAGCCAGTCGGCCTGTTCGACGCGGAGGTCGCCGTGTTCACGTTCCCAGAGGCTTTGCCAATGGCCGGGGCCGGAGTTCTCCCAGCCGGGGAGCAGGAGCACCCGCACGTCGTGCAGGGCTTGCGGGTGGGCGTTTGTCATGCAGGTGGCTTATCCTCGCGGTCCGAATTCTCTTTTTTGGGCAGGTGGACGATTCAATGAAGCATCGCGTGTTTGTCGACGGTCAGGAAGGCACGACCGGTCTGCGCATCAACGAATACCTGGCGGCGCGCAGCGACGTCGAAGTGTTGCGCATCGATGCCGACCGACGCAAGGATGCCGCCGAACGCGCCCGCCTGCTGAATGCCGCCGACGTGGCCTTCCTGTGCCTGCCGGATGCGGCGTCGCGCGAAGCGGCTGCGCTGGTAACCAACGCCAACACCTGCCTGATCGACGCCAGCACGGCGCATCGCACGGTGCCGGGCTGGGTGTTCGGCCTGCCCGAGCTTGCTGCCGACCAGCGCGAGCGCCTGCGCGGCAGCAAGCGCATCGCGAACCCGGGCTGTCACGCCAGCGCCTTCATCCTGCTGATGCGCCCGCTGGTGGATGCCGGTCTGGTGCCGGCCTCGCTTGGCGTCAGCGCCACGTCGATCACCGGCTATTCCGGTGGCGGCAAGAAGATGATCGAACAGTACGAAGCGGGCGGCGACGCGCGCCTCGACGCGCCGCGGCCGTACGGCCTGACGCTCGCACACAAGCACATCCCCGAGATGATGGCGCACACCGGCCTGACGACGAAACCGGTGTTCATGCCGATCGTGGGCAAGTTTTACAAGGGTCTGGCGGTGAGTGTGCCCTTGCATTTGTCGAGCTTGCCGGCGGGCGCGAGCGCAGAATCGGTGCATGCGGCGCTGAGCCGGCGCTACGAAGGCGAGCGCTTCGTGCGCGTGATGCCGCTGCGCGATGCGCCGACGCTCGAGGACGGCTTCTTCGACGTGCAGGCCTGCAACGACAGCAACCGTGTCGACCTGTTCGTGTTCGCCAGCGATGACCAGCTGCTGCTGATGTCGTGCCTCGACAACCTGGGCAAGGGCGCCAGTGGCGCGGCGGTGCAGTCGATGAACGTGCACCTCGGGCTGGACGAAGGGCTGGGGCTGTAAGGCCTCGGACCGGGCGTCAGACCTCAGGCCGCCACGGCCTCGTTGGCCCGCGCGACCATCTCGGCCGCGAATTCGACAAAAGCCTGCGCGCCGCGCGAGGCCGGGTCGAACACCACGCCCGGCAGGCCGTAGCTCGGCGCTTCGGCCAGGCGCACGTTGCGCGGGATCACGCTGTTGAAGACCTTGTCGCCGAAGTGCACCTTCAGCTGATCGCTGACCTGCTGCTGCAGCGTGATGCGCGGATCGAACATCACGCGCAGCAGGCCGATCAGCTGCAGGTCGGGGTTCAGGTTGGCATGCACCTGCTTGATGGTGTTGACCAGGTCCGACAGCCCTTCGAGCGCGAAGTACTCGCACTGCATCGGCACCACGACGCCGTGGGCGCTGCACAGACCGTTCAGCGTCAGCAGGCTCAAGGACGGTGGGCAGTCGATCAGCACGAAGTCGTAGTCGGTGGCCACTGCCTCGAGCGCAGCCTTCAGCCGTTTGTCGCGCCGCTCCAGCTTCACCAGTTCGACCTCGGCGCCGGCCAGTTCGCGGTTCGCGCCCAGCACGTCGTAGCCCACCTTCTCGCTGCGTTGCCGGGCTTCGGCGATCGTCGCCGATTCCAGCAGCACGTCGTAGACGCTCAGCGACAGCGCCCGCTTGTCGATGCCCGAGCCCATGGTCGCGTTGCCCTGGGGATCCAGGTCGACGACGAGCACGCGCTGGCCGATCAGCGCCAAGCCGGCGGCCAGGTTGACGGTGGTCGTCGTCTTGCCGACGCCGCCTTTTTGGTTCGCGATGCAGAAGATGCGGGTCATGGAGGAGGGCGCTGCTGGAAGAGGGATCAGTTGCTGCCGAGGCGAATGCCGAAGCCGATCAGGAAGATACCAGCCGCCTTCTGCAACCACGCGGCCAATCGGCGATGCCGGCGGACTTTGTTCGACACCGACTGCGCGAACGCGCACAGCGTGAGGCAGTAGGCGAGGGTGATGAACGCGATCGTCGCGGCCATCGCGGCAAAGGTGATCGCGCCGCGGTGCGTGGCCGGGTTGATGAACAGGGGGAAGAAGGCCATGTAGAACACGATGGCCTTCGGGTTCAGCAAGGTGATCAGGAAGGCCTGGCGCGCGTAGTCGCGCGGCTCGATGCGGATCGGCGACGCATCGCCTGGCTTGGCGAGCAGCAGCCGCAGGCCGACCCAGGCCAGGTACGCGGCGCCGCCGTACTGCACCAGTCGGAACGCGGTCGGGTGGGACGCGAGCAACGCGGCGACGCCGCCGACGGCGAGCCACAGCAAGACCTGGTCGCCGACGATCAGCCCGAGCGTGGCGGCTGCACCGGCGCGGAATCCACCCTTCGCGGTCGAGGTCAGCAAGGCCAGCGTGCCGGGGCCGGGCAGGGCCAGGAACAGCACGATGGCCAGGCAGAACGAGCCGTAGTCGGAGATGCCGAGCACCGTCATTCGGCGGCCCGGGGGCGAATCCAGATCAGGCAGCGCTCGGCATCGAGGTCGGGCACTTGCAGCGGTTCCACGTGAAACACATCGAGGGTCGCCGGCAGCTCCGCGATCTCGGCGGTGGGCGGCTTGCCCTTCATCGCCATCCAGATGCCACCGGCCGGTGCGAGGTGTTTGGCGGTCAGCCGGGTGAAATCGCTCAGCGACGCGAATGCCCGGGACGTGACCACGTCAGCCTGGGCGGGTGGCATTTCTTCCACGCGCGCATGCTCGGAGCGAAGCTGGCGCAGGCCCAGTTCGGCCGCGGCTTGCTGAATGAAGCTCGCCTTCTTGCCGACGGTGTCGACGCAGGTGATGTGCCACAGCGGTTCGGCGATGGCGAGCACGACGCCGGGCAGGCCTGCTCCGCTGCCGACATCGAGCAGGCGCAGCGGTCGTCCGGCGGCATGCCGGCGCAGGGGCAGCACGACGGACAGGCTGTCGAGCAGGTGGTGGGTCAGCATCTCGGCCGGGTCGCGAACCGCCGTCAGGTTGTAGACGCGGTTCCACTTCGCGATCAGCTCCTGGTAGGCGAGGAGGCGGGCCTGTTGGTCGGCATCGAGCGCGAGCCCGAGCCGCTCCAATCCGCTGGCGAGCGTGCGGGCCTCAGGCGGCTGCATCGGTCGGCGTCGTGTCGTTGCCGGCGCGGTCGGTCGCCATGAACTCCTTGAAGCGGCCCTTCTTCAAGTGAATCAGCAACAGCGAAATGGCGGCCGGGGTGATGCCGGAGATGCGCGAGGCCTGCCCCAGTGTTTCGGGCCGGTGCGTCGTCAGTTTCTGCCGGGCCTCAAAACTGAGGGCGGTCACCTGGGCGTAGTCGAGTTCGGCCGGCAGGCGCAGGTTCTCGAAGTGGGTGGCGCGTTCGACCTCGTCGTTCTGCTTGGTGATGTAGCCGGCGTACTTGATGCTGATCTCGGCCTGCTCGATCACCGTGTCGGCCAGCGTCTGGCCCAGCTCGGCGTGGAGTGCCGCGCGCGAGACGGCCACCTCCGGCTTCGCGATGGCCGCGACTTCGGCGATGGCATCGAAGTCGACACCCGGGCGCCGAAGCAGGTCGGCCAAGCTGTATTCATGTTCGATGGCCTTGCCCAGCAAGCGCTCGGCGTCGGCCACGGGCAGCAGGTTGGGGTGCACCCAGGTCGAGCGCAGCCGTTCGGTTTCACGTGAAACAGCATCGCGCTTGCGGTTGAAGGCGGCCCAGCGCTCGTCGTCCACCAAACCCATCTCGCGGCCGACGTCGGTGAGCCGAAGGTCGGCGTTGTCCTCGCGCAGCTGCAGCCGGAATTCGGCGCGGCTGGTGAACATGCGGTACGGCTCGGTCACGCCCTTGGTGATCAGGTCGTCGACGAGCACGCCGAGGTAGGCCTGGTCGCGGCGGGGCGTCCAGGCGTCTCGGCCTTGCACCTGGCGGGCGGCGTTGATGCCGGCAAACAGGCCTTGGGCGGCTGCCTCTTCGTAGCCGGTCGTGCCGTTGATCTGGCCGGCGAAGAACAGCCCACCGATCGACTTGGTCTCGAAGCTGGCCTTGAGGCCGCGCGGATCGAAGTAGTCGTACTCGATCGCATAACCGGGCCGCAGGATGTGCGCGTTCTCCAGGCCTTGCATCGAGCGCACCGCAGCCAGCTGGATATCGAAGGGCAGGCTGGTGCTGATGCCGTTCGGGTAGAACTCGTGCGTGGTCAGGCCTTCCGGTTCGAGGAAGATCTGGTGCGAGTCTTTGTCGGCAAAGCGGTTGATCTTGTCTTCGATGCTCGGGCAGTAGCGCGGCCCGACGCCCTCGATCACGCCGGTGAACATCGGGCTGCGGTCGAAGCCGCTGCGGATGATCTCGTGCGTGCGCTCGTTGGTGTGGGTGATCCAGCAAGGCAGCTGCCGCGGGTGCTGCGACACATGGCCCATGAAGCTGAACACCGGCATCGGGTCCAGGTCGCCCGGCTGTTCGGTGAGCTTCGAGAAGTCGATCGTGCGGCCGTCCAGGCGCGGCGGCGTCCCGGTCTTCAATCGACCTTGCGGCAGCTTCAATTCCTTCAGGCGGGCGGACAGCGACACCGCCGGAGGATCGCCGGCGCGGCCGCCGGCATGGTTCTGCAGCCCGACGTGGATGCGGCCATCGAGGAAGGTGCCGGCCGTCAGCACGACGGTCCGGGCTCGAAAGCGGATGCCGACCTGCGTGACGGCGCCCACGACGCGGTCACCCTCGACGATCAGGTCGTCGACCGCCTGCTGAAACAGCGTCAGGTTCGGCTGGTTCTCCAGCCGCTGGCGGATGGCCGCCTTGTAGAGAATGCGGTCCGCCTGCGCGCGGGTGGCACGAACGGCGGGGCCCTTCGAGCCGTTGAGGATGCGGAACTGGATGCCGGCTTCATCGGTGGCGCTCGCCATCGCGCCGCCGAGCGCATCGACCTCCTTCACCAGGTGCCCCTTGCCGATGCCGCCGATCGACGGGTTGCAGCTCATCTGGCCCAGCGTCTCGATGTTGTGCGTCAGCAGCAAGGTGTTGCAGCCCATGCGGGCCGCGGCGAGCGCGGCCTCGGTGCCGGCATGGCCGCCGCCGACGACAATCACGTCGAAATCATGGGGGAACAACATGGGGGCTCCGGTTGGGATCGCAGCGGCGGTCATCCGCACTGCAAACGCGGGGCGCGAGGGGCGCCGGCGAGGGCTGAATTTTAGGCGGGGGCTGGCTTCCCGTCATCCGTTGTCGCAGCCTGCCGTGCCTGTGGCGTGGTTTCATCGACACCTTGGTTTCACGTGGAACAAGCAATGAACACGGGTTTGGCTTGCCGATCCGGTTGTGGTGCCTGCTGCACCGCGCCGTCGATCAGCACACCGATTCCCGGCATGCCCGAGGGCAAGCCGGCGGGCGTGCCCTGCGTCCAGCTCGATGCGCAACGGCGTTGCAAGATCTTCGGTCACCCGGATCGGCCAGCCGTCTGTGGGTCGCTGCAACCGAGCGCTGAGATGTGCGGCGCCGACGCCGATCACGCCATCCAGTGGCTGACCCAGCTCGAACGGCAGACCTGCCCGCAGCCCGGTTGATCCCCGCTGCGGCTACCCCCAATGCCGAACGCGGGGCCGCTCTCTAGACTGGTCCATCCTGACTGAGCGGAGACCTCCACATGCCATTCGAATCCATCAACCGCCGCACCTGGCTGGCCGCCGCTGCGGCTGGCAGCTTTCCGTCGATCGGCTGGGGGCAGGGCGCCGCCTGGCCGACCAAGCCGATCCGCTTCGTCGTGCCGTTCGCGCCGGGTGGCAGCTCGGAGATCGTGGCCCGCTCGACCGCGGTCGAGTTGGGCAAGGGCCTGGGCCAGACGGTCTATGTTGAGAACAAGCCCGGCGGCAGCGGCAACATCGCGATGGCCGACGTGGCGCATGCCGAGGACCAGCACACGCTGATCCTGGGCCACATCGGCACGCTGGCCGTGAACCCGTTCATGTACGACAAGCTGCCGTACGACCCGATCAAGGATTTCCGCCCGATCACCTTGCTGGCCAAGGTGCCGAGCCTCTACGTCGTCCACCCGGACGTGCCGGCCAAGAACCTGAAGGAGTTCATCGCGCTGGTGCGCAGCAAGCCGGGGCAGTTGAACTTCGGCTCCGCCGGCAACGGCAGCGCGGGGCACCTGGCGATGGAGTACCTGAAGGCCGTCGCCAACCTGTTCATCGTGCATGTGCCGTACCGCGGCACCGGTCCGCAGTTGACGGACCTGCTGGCCGGGCGCCTCGATGCCGCGTCGGTCGGTGCGCCGGCGATCCTGCAATTCATCAAGGCCGGCAAGCTGCGCTGCCTGGCCACCGGGTCGAAGCAACGCCTCGCACAGCTGCCCGACGTGCCGACCGTCGCGGAGCAGGGCTTCCCGAACTTCGAGATGACGCAGTGGTACGGGTTGTTGGCCCCGTCCAGCCTCGCGCAAACGTATGCGGACCGCCTCGCGGTCGAGGCGGCGAAGGCCATCCGCTCCCAGGCCGCGAAAGAGCGGCTGGAAGGCGATGCGGCGGAGGCGATCGGCAACACGCCGGCGCAGTTCGCGCAGTTCATCGCGCAGGAGCAGGCGCGCTGGAAGCCGGTGATCACGCGGGCGCGCATCAAGCCGGACTGAGCCTCCAATCGTCCGCCGCTCATCTGGCAACGGCTGAACTGAACCACGATCGACGCGCTTCCTGGCGCTTTGCAGGGGGCGGCTCCGTGGGAGCATCCGCGGACACGGTCTGACGGCGGCGCTGGGTTGCCGCCGACACCGTGGCTGGATCGTCGTCCATGGTGTTGAAGTTTCGTCAACTGCTGCGTCGGGTTGCCTCTTCGGTCAAGTTCAAGATCGTTGCGGCCGGCGTGGTCACGGCCGTTGCCGCGACGGCGGTCACGACGCACTTCGTGCTGTCGACCACGCAGAGCCGCTCGCGGCAGCAACTGCTGCTGCAGAGCGCGAACGACGTGGAGCGCACGGCCAACCTGCTGTCCAGCAAGCTCGAGTTGCTGCAGACGGCGCTGCAAGGTGTCGCGAGCCAGGTGCGCCCCGAGCTGCTGCGCGACCGACCCGCGCTGACGCAGTTCCTGATCGACAAACCGTCCGCCGGCCTGCTGTTCGATTCCGTCTTCATCCTGGCCCCGAACGGGGATCTGCTGGTGCGTCTCGAGAAGGGCGTGCCGGGCACCAAGCTTCCGAACCTGGCCGACCGCGAGTACTTCCAGCGCGTGATGCGCGAGAAGCTGCCGGTGGTGTCGCGACCGCTGGTCAGCGCGATCAGCCATGCGGCCGTCCTGATCTTCGCGGTGCCGGTGCGGCAGGTCGATGGCCAGGTCACGGCGGTCGTCGGTGGCGCGTTGCGCCTGGACAAGACCGGGCTGCTGTCGTTCCTGCGCGACTCGTCCGGCCGCGACAACTCGCGCGATCTCGTGATCGACAAAAGCGGGCAGATCCTGGCGCATGCCGATCCGCAGCGCATCCTGGGCCATGCGCGCGAGGAGATCGGCCTGAGCGCCGAGTTCCAGCGCTGGGTCCTGGATGGCAGCACGATCCACGTGGAGGGCACGGCCACGGTGACCCACGGTTACCTGGTGGCGCTGGCCGGCGTGCCGGCCGCGGAATGGATGCTGGTCCACGTCACCCCCGAAACCGATGCGATGCAATCGCTGGCCGCCGCGCGCGACACGGCCTGGCGCGTCGGCGCGCTGGTGGGCTTGGCGGCGGCGTTGCTCGCGGGCTTGCTGGCTTGGTTCATCACGCGGCCCATCTCGCGCCTGCATGCGCGGGCGATGAGCCTGCTCGACGACGAGGCGCCCCTGCGCGGCGACTGGCCGCGTGGTGGTGGCGAGATCGGTGCGCTGTCACGAGCTTTCCAGCATGTCGTCGAACAGCGGGCGCTGCGCGGCCGCGAGACCCATCGTCTGCTGATGCAGCTGCAGGCCGTCCTGGATGCGGCGCACGCCGGCATCGCGCTCACGCGCGAAGGACGGTTCGAGCTGGTGAGCCGGCATTTCTGCGAGCTGTTCGGACGCGACAAGGCCGAGCTGCTGGGGCACGACACACGGCAGGTCTTCGCGAGCGAATTGCAGCACCAGCAACTGAGCCAGCAGTCGCGCGATGCCTTGGGCGAGACCGGCGTGTTCGAGGCCGAGAGTCAACTCGTGCGGCGCGACGGCAGCACGTTCTGGGGCCACATCCGCGGCAGCCTGTTGCCCGACAGCGACCGGCGTGCCGGCATCATCTGGATCGTCGAGGACGTGACCGAGGCGCATGAACGCCATGCGCGGCTGTCGTGGTCGGCAACGCATGATGCGATGACGCGCCTGGCCAACAGGATGCAGTTCGAGAAGGTCCTCGAGGAGGCCACGCTGAGAGCGGGCGAGCAGCCGTTCTGCGCGTTGTTCATCGACCTCGACCGCTTCAAGGCCGTCAACGACAGCGCGGGGCATGCGGCCGGCGACGCGCTGCTGCGCGACATCGCCACGCAACTGCAGGACCGGGTGCGGCCATCGGACACGGTGGCACGCCTGGGGGGCGACGAGTTCGCCGTGCTGCTGCCGCACTGTCCGGTCAAGCGCGCGGTGGAGCTGGCAGACGGCCTGAGGGCGGCGATCAACGGCTATCGCCTGGCCTGGGAGGGCCGCAGCCTCAGCGTGGGGGCGAGCATCGGCCTCGTGCACGTCGACGCCGGCTTCGTGAGCGCGGTCGACGTGCTGAAGGCCGCCGACATGGCCTGCTATGCCGCCAAGCGCGATGGACGCAACCAAGTGGTGGTCTATACCACTGCGATGGCCGCGGCTCAGAATCTGGTGGGGGTTTGAAGGGCCGGCCTCGCGGGAGCTGAGGCGGCCGGGCCAAGCCTGTTGTCACTTCGACAATTCAAAGCGCAACAGACCTGGCTTGGCACACTGACATTGACGAGATCAGGGACATCCCCGTCTCTTCGAGGGAACCTCGCTGCGGTGACAGCCGCTCACGGGTTCCTCTTCGATTTACTACTTCCTCCGCTGAGTTCGTTGCAGTGATCCCGGGAATTTGGAGCGCCCGATCACTGCTCGATCAACTTCTTGCCTAACCTTGCCTTGCAAGCACTGCTGTTGACGCAGCAGTCGGAACATCTCACCAAGTCTTGTTCGGCAGGTCGGTGCCGCCGCTGATCAGACGCAGCAACTTGCTGTCGAGAACGACGGGCTCATTGCGAACGATCTTCGACTCGCTCTCGAAGCGAACCTTGTCGTTCGATTGCGTCGAAGGGATCAGTGTGATTGCTTGTTGCATGAGGAGCTCCTGGCTTGCTGCGTGCACGCCAACTCGTGCACTGGCTCTATTGCAGCAGCCCCCCTCGTTTGCGGTAACTGTCAGCTCTTACAGGTATCGCTGCACGCCAAGTTCGGGCAGTGCAAAACTCAACGAATCAGCCCCATGCGCAAGGCCTTCAGAACGGCCTGATGCTTGTTGACGCATCCTAGTTTGTGCATCGCATTGTTCACATGCAGTACAGCAGTTCGCTCGCTGATACCGAGGATGTTGCCGACTTCCCACGCGGTCTTGCCATCCATCGTCCATCGAAGAGTCTCAACCTCGCGAGGTGTGAGTGGCGAAGCCCCCGGCTCCTGTGCCGCCGGGATGAGGATGCGAGAAGCGCCCTCGTAGGCATGCACTGCGAACAGTTGCAGGTCGGCCACGATACGCGTCAGTTCCTGGCGGTCGGAAGGCAACGCCTTGTCTCGCTCAACCCCCAACACGAAGTGCTTTCCGTCCGGCAGATGAAGCGCCAAGCCGATGCCACAGCTGTAGCCGAATCGCGCCTGCTGTTCCCATTTCTCGCCGAGCCCACGCGAGGTGTAGGTATCTTGGTCCCAGATGATCGGCACGCTCTGCCGCTTGCAGTGCTGCATCACCGGGTCCTTGCTGCCGTTGCTCACGGCCTCATAGGTCTCGCGATATGCCGCAGGCGCGTTGTCGACCGCGATGAACTCCGGCTCGCCCAGGAAGTGGTCGATGACCGTTGTCGCGCTGACCTTCTCGAAGCCGAGCTGCTGCGTGAAGCGAACGATTTCCCCGAGGAACTCGTCGCGGCTTCCCGCCTGCAGCACTGACATGTACCCACCTTGCAGCATGGTCCTCTCACCTCGCAACCGTTTGCTTCGTCCTCACTACCTCAAGCGACCTGACAGGTCTTACAGCTGACAGAAATTACAGCTGGCAAGGTTTACAGCTTGGCGTGCCCTGGACTTGACCACATTATTGGCCAATCACAAAACTCAGGGATCAACACGATCAACCGCTATGACGCCTGCATGGACCATCTACGCCTGGCCACCCGTCAAGTGGCAAGCGGACAGCACCCCCGATCTTCACTTCGTTCACCTGGGCACCCGCGTGCTGAATCCCGGTGATGACGACGGCCCGAGCACCGGCCAGACGCTGTGGGGCGGGCCACTCTCCGAAGGCGCGGCCGGCGTGGCCTGGGACTGGGTCCAGCTCGAGCAAGGCATCGTCGCGATGGCCGACCCGCTCGGCCTGATCACCAACCTGCAGCTGCTGGGCGCCGGCGGCGAGAAGCTCAGCGGCATGGAAGTGGCGATGCGGCTCAACGAGATCGTGCACACGCTGCCGTGGCAGAACGAGGTGCAGCGAGCACTGGACCGCGCGGCGTGAGGGTCGCGCCGCGTCAGCCCGCTGCCAGCACCATCTCGGTGTGCGGGATCCCGTCTTCCATGTAGCGCTCGCCAACCACCTCGAACCCGAAGCTCGCGTAGAACGCCTCCAGGCGGGACTGCGCCGAGATGCGGATCCCGTGTCCGGGCAGCACCTCGCCCGCATGCGTGATCGCGCGCCGCACCAGTTCGCGGCCCAGGCCCAGCCCGCGCGCGGCCTCGCCCGTGATCACCCGTCCGATCGACGGCTCCTCATACTTCGCGCCAGGCGGCAGCAGCCGTGCGTAGGCCAGCGGCTGGCGCTGCGAAGGCAGCCACGCGGCCAGGTGCCATGCCGCTTCGTCATGGCCGTCGACATCGAGGTACGCGCAGTTCTGCTCGACGGAGAAGACCTGCTGGCGCGTCATGTAGATGTCGTGCAACTCGCGCAGCGAGAGTTCGTCGAAGCGGCAGAAGCGCCATTGCAACGCGTCGAGGGAAAGGGGTGCAGTGCTCATCCCGACATGATGCCCGCCGTCCGGGGCGTCGTCATCTCTAGCGGACGGCCGCCGCACGCAGGTGCCGCGCGACGAAGACGACGCTCACCACCGTCAGCACGGTGCACACGCCCAGCGAGATCGCGATCGGCTGCATCGCCAGCACCTCGCCCTTCAGCACGCGCGTCATCAGCGTGAACTGCGCGAGGCCCGGCACCCACGCGTGCCACCAGGCCTCGCCGCCCTGGTTGAAGAGGGTCATCAGCGGCAGCAGCGAGGCCGCCAGCACCACCACCGTGCTGTTCGCCTGCGCTTCCTTGAAGGTCTTGCAGCGGATCGCCACCGCCATCAGCAAGGCCGACAGCGCCGCCGCCAGCGGCAGCAGCAACGCGATGAACAGCAGCGCCTCGAGCCAGCCGAACTGGAACATCGCCTGCAATGTGTCGCTGCGCAGCAGCCACTGCGCCGGCAGGAAGCTCAGGCAGCACAGCACCGCGATCAGCATCGCGAGCGCGAACACCGCGCCCCATTTACCGCCGACCAGCGCCCAGCGCGGCGCCGGGTTGGCCAGCAGCGGTTCCAGCGACCCGCGCTCGCGCTCGCCGGCAGTCGTGTCGAGCGCGGCATTCAGCGCGCCGTAGACCACCGCCATGATCACGAAGAACGGCAGCATGCCGGTGAGCTGCGCGGCGCGGCCCTGCGCGCTGGCGAGGTCGTGCTCCTCGACCTGCATCGGCTCCAGCAGCTGTGGCGACACGCCGCGCAGCGCGAGGCTCAGCGTGCCGCGCTCGCGGGCGTACGCCGCCAGCAGCCGCTGCACGCGGCCGGCACCGGCCTCGGCCGCCTTGTTGCCGGTGTCGGAGACGATTTGCAGCACCGGCTGCTCGCCGCGCACCAGCGCGGCCTCGAAGCCGGACGGGATCACCAGCACCGGATCGCCGAGCTTCTGTGCCCGCAGCTTCGCCTCGTAGTCGGCCGGGGCAGGCGTCACGACGTAGCTCTGCCGTTCGATGAAGTTGCGCAGCGCCGGCGCATGCTCGATGCCGGCGACGACGACCTCGCGCTTCTCGGCCTGCGCCTCCAGCGTCGCGATCAGGCCCGACAGCGCGACCAGCACCAGCGGTCCGAGCAGCACGCTGGAGATCAGCACGACGATCAGCGTGCGGCGGTCGCGCAGCGCGTCGGCCAACTCCTTGCGCAGCACGATGGCCAGCAACGACAGGCCGCTCATGCCGGCGTCTCCAGATGCGCCGGGTGCGCGAGCTCCTCGGCAAAGGCGAGTTTCACGAAGGCCTCCTCGAAATCCTGCTCGCCGGTCTGCGCGAGCAGCTCGGCGACCGTGCCGCTGGCGACGGTGCGGCCGTGCGCGACGACCGAGACGCTGTCGCACAGCCGCTCCACCTCTTGCATGATGTGCGTCGAAAAGACGATGCACTTGCCGCCGCCGGCCGGGCTGCGCAGGTGGCGCAACACCTCGCGCAGCGCGCGCGTGGCGAGCACGTCCAGCCCGTTGGTCGGCTCATCCAGCACGATGTTCGCCGGGTCGTGCACCAGCGCGCGGGCCAGCGCGGTCTTCATGCGCTCGCCCTGGCTGAAGCCGTCGGTGCGGCGTTCGAGCAGCGGCTTCAGGTCGAGTGACTCGGCCAGCGCCTCGGCGCGCGCATGGGCGGCGTCGCGCGTGAGCCCTTGCAGCCGGCCGTAGTAGACGATGTTCTCGCGCGCGCTGAGCCGCAGCGACAGCCCGCGCGCGTCGGCCAGCACGCCCATGCGCGCGAGCGCGGCCCGCGGCTGCGTGGCGACGTCGAGCCCGTCGACCTCGAGCCGGCCGGCATCCGGCGTGATCAGCCCGGCCAGCATGCGCAGCGTCGTCGTCTTGCCGGCGCCGTTCGGCCCGAGCAGGCCGGTGATGCAGCCGTCGGGGGCATGCAGGTGCACGTCGGCGACGGCCTGCACGCTGCGACCGCGCGCGGCGGTGAAGCGCTTGGCCACGTGGTCGATGCGGATCATGTCGGCGCTCCGGGTTGCAGCGGCACGAAGGCCGGCGGACGCGGCACCGCGACTAGGCAGGTGGTGTCGAGCGCCAGTGCCGCGGCATCGTCGGCCGCGTCGATGAAGCGCTGGATCAGGTCGCGCGCGCAGCCGACGCCCATCACGCCGTGGCCCGCGTTCGGCACCACCACCGAGCGCGCCTGCGCGCCCAGCGCGCGCGCGACGCGGTCGGCATGGCGCGGTGGCGTGATCGGGTCCAGCCCGCCGCTCAGCAGCAGCACCGGCGTGGCGCTGGCCGACAGACGGTAGAACGCCTCGGGCACCGCGCCGCGCGGCCAATCGGCGCAGACGCGCGCGTACAGCGTGCCCAGCGCGCGCCCGAAGTCGGCGCCCGGCGGGTCGCTCGCCTGGGCCATCCGCGGCGCGTCTTCCGCGCAGACGACGCTGAAATGCATGCCCATCGCGAGGCCCATGCCCTTGCGCGCGCTCAGCAAGCCACCCAGCCCGACCAGGCCTTCGAAGCGGCCCTGCGCTGCGTCGTGCAGCGCGGTCGGCAGCGCGGCGGCGATCCACGGCGCATACAGCGTGCCACGCACCGCCCCCAGCACCATCTCGCGCGTCAGCGTGAAGCGTTCGATGCGCCCGCTCAGCGGATGCGGGACGCCGACCTCGCGCGGCAGGCCGGCGAGCAACGCTTTCCAGTCGGCACGCAGCGAAGGGTGCGCGCGCGTGCAGGCGGCCTCGGCCTCGCAGGCGGCGAGCAGCGCATCGAAGGCCTGTTGGCCGTCGGTCGAGAAGCTGACCGGCAGCACCATGTCGGGTGGCGCGACGCCGTCGAGCACGCTGCGCCGCAATCGGTCCGGGAACTGGCGCTGGTACTCCAGCGCGGCCCGCGTGCCGTACGACGCGCCGACCAGGTCGATGCGCGGTGCGCCCAGTTGTGCCCGCACGGCATCGAGGTCCTGCATCGCGAGCGTGGTCGTGAAGAAGCCGAGGTCGGCCGGCGCAGCGAGGGGCGCACGCGCCGCGAGGCGGTCGCGGCAGGCGGCCATGCGGGCGAACTGCCGGGCCGGGTCGGCCTCGTCGGCGAGCGTCGCCTCCGGGCTGCCGTCTTGCGCGTTCTGCGGCCCGTCGTCGCAGGCGAGCGGCGCCGAGCGGCCGGTGCCGCGCTGGTCGACGAACACGATGTCACGCCGGTTGTTCAGGCGCTGGAACAGCGGCATCACGCTGCCGGCCAGCGAGATCGCGCTCTGGCCCGGCCCGCCGGCCAGCAGGAACACCGGGTCGGGCAGCTTGCGCCGGGCCATCGCCGGCACGACGACATAGTGCACATCGATCTGCGGACCCGCCGGCCGGGCCGGATCGAGCGGACGCCGCACCTGGCCGCAGCGCACCTCGTTGCGCAGGCCGATCACGCGGCAGGGCGTCGTCGCATCGTCGGCGGCACGGGCCGGCAGCGCGGTACCGGCGAGCAGCGCACCGAGCAGCGTGGCGAAGAACCCGCGCGTCATTCGCCCAGCAGCCGCTTCAGCTCGCCGCTGTCGATCAGCCGCTGCACGTCGGTCTGCCCGCCGACCAGCGAGCCCTTGACGAACACCATCGGGAAGGTCGGCCAGCCGGTCCACATCTTCAGCGCGCTGCGCGGCCGCCACAGGCTGAAGTAGCTGCCGAACTCCAGGTAGTGGTGCGCGATGCCGGCGGCCTCGAGCGCCCGGCGCACGCCGCGGCAGTGCGGGTTCAGCGCCATGCCGACCACCAGCACCGGGTTCGACGCGGCGGCGGCCTGCACGTTGTGGACGATGTCCGCGTGCCATGTGGCGACCTTCTCGCGGATCGCCGGGTGCAATCGGGATTCTTCAAGGACTTGGCGCGGCATGCGGGCTCCAGTGTGGATGCGGGTGCAAAGGCGGGAGATTAGCCGACACGGGCACCTCCTCGGCCCCGATGGCGCCGGCCGCACGCACGCTGTGTAATAACGGGGTCCGCCACCCCGACGAAGGTTTCATCATGAAGCTCTACTACAGCCCCGGCGCCTGCTCACTGTCGCCCCACATCGTGCTGCGCGAGGCCGGCCTCGCCTTCGAACCGGTGCTGGCCAGCACCAAGACGCACCAGCTCGCCGACGGCACCGACTACTACACGATCAGTCCGAAAGGCTACGTGCCGCTGCTGGAACTCGACACCGGCGAGCGGCTGACCGAGGGCCCGGTCATCCTGCAGTTCATCGCCGACCAGGTGCCGACGAAGAACCTGGTGCCGGCCAACGGCACGATGCTGCGCTACCGGGTGCAGGAGTGGCTGAACTTCATCACCAGCGAGCTGCACAAGGGCTTCGGCGTGCTGTTCAATCCGGCGATGCCGGAAGAGGCGAAGGCGGTGATGCGCAGCAAGCTGCAGGGCCGCTTCGCCTGGCTCGACGGCCAGCTGAGCGGCAAGGCCTATCTGATGGGCGAGCACTTCAGCATCGCCGATGCCTACCTCTTCACCGTGAGCCGCTGGGCGCCGCGCGTGGGTGTCGAACTCAGCGGGCTGGCGAACGTGTCGGCGTATGTGGAGCGGGTCGGCGCGCGCCCTGCCGTGCAAGACGCGCTGAAGGCGGAAGGCTTGACGTGATTCATCTCCGAAGCGCCATCGTGGGGTTGTGCACCGCGATGGCAGTGGGGGCGCATGCCGCCCCGACGGTCGGCCGCTATGAGGCCCGGCTGTGCGTCGCCACGTCCGAGGCCGCGCCCAGCTGCGGCCCGGCCGAGGTCGACTGGCGCAGCGGCCAGCAGGTGCGCGTGCAGGTCAGCGACATCGTCTACCGGCTGAAGCTGCACAGCAGCCAGCTCGACGCCGTGCTGACACAGGGCAGCATGCAGCTCGACGAGTTCAGCGCCGACTACGCCTGGCAGGGCGACACGCTGCAGTTCGCCGACCGCGACAAGGGCGCCCGCTACGAACTGCAGCTGGGCGCGCGCAAGAAGGCGGCCATCAAGTAGCGGCCGGGCCTCAGGTCGTCTTGCGGGCCGGCGCCTTCAGCAGCGCGTCGCAGGTCGCGCGCTGGCTGTCGCCGTCGGGCAGCTGCCGGCACGCCGTGTCGAGTTGCGCCTGCAGCCGCTTGACCGCCGCGCGCTGGCCGGGCGTGCGCTGCCAGGCCAGCAGCTTGTCGCTGGCGCGCTGCAGCGAGCGGCCGCTGCGCTCGTAGAAGGCGCCTGGCTGGCCGGCGGCTTCGGTGAAGAGCTGCTGCGCCGCGCGCTCGATGCGCGCATCGTCCTGCGGCGACAGGTCGACCAGCGCCGCCAGGTAGCGCGCGCCCCATTGCAGCCGCGTCGCCGGGCCTTCGCTCTTCTCGAACGATTCTTCGTACCAGTGCAGCGCGCCGGTCTTGTCGCCCCGCTTCTTCGCGTTGGAAGCCAGCCCGAGCATCAGGTAGTACGGCGAATGGCTCTTCGTGAGGTTGGCCTTCAGCAGCGCGTCCGATTCGTCCAGCAGGCCGGCCATCTCCAGCATGTCGGCTGCGCTGGTGATCACCGCCTGGCGCTCGTAGCCGTCGGTGATCTCGCGGTCGGCGCGCGCCGATTGCTCGCGCACCTCGGTCAGCAGTGCCTCGGGCAGCGTCGGCGCGGCGTCCTTCGCGAGATCGATGCGGGCCAGGTCGACGCGCGCGATCAATGCCGTCAACCGGTCGGCGCGCGACAGCGTGGCGTCGGCCTGCAAGCCCTTCAGCGCACCGTCGAAGGCGGCCAGCAGCGGCGGGCGCGCCGGCGTCTTCGGGGCCGACAGCACCCGCACCAGGTCGGCGGCGCTGACGGTCAGCACGTCCATCTGCGCGCGCGCGGCGGCCGGGTCGGCCAGCAGCGCGAGCACGCGCTCGCGGTCGGCCGGCGTTGCCTTCACCTGCGCCGCGTCGCCGGCGGTCAGCGCCTTCAGCAGCAGCCGCTGCGAGGTCTCCGGCTGGTCGGCCGGGCAGCCCTGCGCGAGCTGGCGCAGCACCGCGACCGACTGCGCCTTCGGCAGCACCTGCTGCTCGTCGGTCTCCCACGAGTAGAACGCGAGCAGCTTCCAGTCGTTGGCCGACAGGCCCGCGCTGCCGGTGCGCGCATCGGCGAGCACCGCCTTCACCGGCCGCTGCGCGCTGATGCCGAGCGTCAGCACCTGCGTGTACTGCGCGGCGTCGACCTCGCCGGGCAGGCGGGTCACCTCGGCCCCCGCCGGGTTGAACAGCACCATCGTCGGGTAGCCGCGCACCGCAAAGCGGCTGCCCAGCTTCTGCGCGCCCGGGCTGTCGCCGTCGATGTAGACCGGCACGAAGGCGCGCGAACGTTCGATGAAATCCTGCCGGTTGAAGAGCGTGGCCTTGACCTGGTTGCAGGGCGGGCACCACTTGGCGCCCCAGTAGACGAAGACCGGCTTGTTCGCGGATTTCGCGTCGGCGAAGGCGGCATCGACATCGGCGTCGCTGGCGGCCTGGCGCCAGGCGATCCCGGGGGCGTCGTGCGGCGCGCTGGCGGCGGCGCTGACGACAGGGGCGGCCGCAGCAGGCGGCGGCGCTTCCTGCCGGGAGCAGGCGGCCAGCAGGGCCAGCAAACTCAGGATCGCGAAGGGCGGTTGGGTTCTCATGGTCATCTCCCGGGGCGCTAGGCGTCCAGTGTGGCGCAATCGCGATGGATCGATCCTCGAAATCCGACAGACCTTATTCGCCTGGCAACGAAGGCTGCGCCCCCAGGTGCGCCTGCGCGTCCTCGTCGCGCCAGCCTTCGAGCGGCGTCGCGCGCGCGAGCGCCATCCACAGGTGGAAGGGCATGCGCATCGGCCGCCGCGGCGCCGCGCGTTCGACCTCGAGCCCATCGCCGCGCGCCACCAGCACGCCGCATTCGGGCGGGATCTCGTCGGCGCGCGCGATGCCCTCGGCCAGCACGTACCAGCACTCGCTGCTCAGCTGCAGGTAGGCCGCGCGCTTGGCGGCGCGGCGCAGGTCCGACAGCAGGTCGCTGCGCTGCACCTTGACCTCGTGCACGATCGGTTCGAGGTAGGCCTCGACGGTGGTGTGGCGGATCGAGAACACGTCGGGCATCGCCATCACCCAGCCCTCGTCGACCTTCGCGCGCACCGACAGTCCGCGCCACGCGAGGCGGCCGGCGTGCGTCATCTCGCGCGCGACGCGCTCGACCAGCTGCTCGTGCGCATCCCGCCGCGCGCGGTTGCGCTGCAGCGTCTCAGCCAGCACCGCGATGCCGGCCTCGGTGACGCGCAGCGTCTCGTGGCCCGAGGCCTGGAGCACCCGTTCGACCAGCCCGAGGAACAGCAGTTCGACCTCGATCAGGTCCTGGCACGGCCAGCCGGCCGAGCGCCAGACCTCGCGCAGGCGGCGGCGGTGCACGGCGGTCAGCAGGTGGTTGGCGGGGCTCACGGCGGCGTTCATTGCAGCGGCAGTGTCGATCCCTCGCGCAAGGCGTGCAACAGCAGCCGGCCCTTGGCCAGCGTCTCGTCGAGTTCCTCGCGCGGGTCGGAATCGGCGACGATCGCGCCGCCGACCTGCACCATCACCCGCTGGTCGTGCACGACCGCGGTGCGGATCACCACCGACAGGTCCATGCCGCCGGCCGCGTCGAAGTAGCCGATGGCGCCGGCGTACGGCCCGCGGCGCACCGGCTCCAGCGCTTCGATGATCTCCATCGCGCGCACCTTGGGCGCACCGGTCATCGAGCCCGGCGGCCAGCAGGCGCGCAGCAGCTCGGCGATGCCGGCGCCGTCGCGCAGCCGCGCCCGCACCGTCGACACCATCTGGAACACGCTCGGGTGCGCCTCGATCTCGAACAGGCCGTCCACCCGCACGCTGCCGACCTGCGCGACGCGGCCCAGGTCGTTGCGCATCAGGTCGACGATCATCAGGTTTTCGGCCCGGTCCTTCGCGCTCGCGGCCAGCGCCGCATGCTGTTGCGCGTCGGATTGCGCATCGGCGCCGCGGCTGCGCGTGCCCTTGATCGGCCGCGCGCTGACGTCGCGGCCGTCCAGCCGCAGGAAGCGCTCCGGCGACACGCTCGCGATCGCGCCGCGCGGCAGCGGCAGGTAGGCGGCGAACGGCGCCGGGTTCACCGCGGTCAACCGGCGATACAGCGCGAACGGGTCGCCCTCGAAGTCGCCTTCGATGCGGTGCGACAGGTTGGCCTGGAAGATGTCGCCCTGCGCGATCAACCCGAGCACCTCGTGCACCTGTTGCAGGTAGCGCGGGGCCGGGGTGCGCGAGCGCATTTCGCCGGCGCGGAACTGCGTCGCGAGCGGTGCCGGGCCGGCCGCGGCGGCCAGCAAGGCCTGCCATGCGGCGTCGCGCGCATCGGTGAGGCCGGGCCAGTGGCTGCGGCAGGCGTACCAGCGCTGCGTCGCATGCTCGTGGGCCAGCACCTGGTCGCACAGCAGCAATCGCAGCATCGGCAGCTCGGGGTCGATCGCGGCCTGCACCGGCAGCCGCTCGACATGGCGTGCCAGGTCGTAGCCGAGCCAGCCCAGCCAGCCGCCGGCGAAGTCGAGGCCGGCGGGCCGTGCGTCACCGGCCGGCAGCGCGGTGCGGGCCAGCACGTCGCGCAGCGCGTCGAACGGGTCGCTCCAGTGCCTGAGCACGTGGCCGTGCGGATCGCGCAGCCAGGTGGCCTGCGCATCGGTCTCGAGCACCGCGGCCGGCGGCCCGGCCACGTACGACCAGCCCGACAGCCCGGGCATCGGCTTGCTGCTCTCCAGCAGCGTGGCCGGTCCGCGCGCCAGCAAGCGGGCGCAGAGGGCCTGTGGGGTGGCTGCCAGCGGCAGGGGTAGGATGCTCGAACCGAAATCAGCCACGCAGTACACGCACAGGACACAGGGCGCATGAGTGTAGAGCGGCAACTTTTCCCCGGGTCGGCACGGCACGAATCGCTGCGCCGCCTGCTGCTGGCGCAGGACGGCTCCACCACGCGCACCTGCTCGGCGATGTGCGGCCTGCCGGTGCAGGTGTTGCTGCACCACCAGCACCGCACGGCCGAGGTGCCGCGCACCGTGGCCGAGCAACTGGGCGGCACGTCGTGGCTGGAGCGGGTGACGAGCCTGGTGGCGGGCGGCCAGGTGTTGATGGACAACCTGTCGTACACGCGCCTCGACGCGGTGCCCGATTGGTTCCTGCGCGGCCTCGACGAAGGCGCCGCGCCGATCGGCCACCTGCTGGCCCGCCTGTTCGTGCAGCGCCAGCCGATCGAGAGCGAACCGGCGCTCGAGGCCGGCCTGTGGAAGGTGGTCGGCCTGCCGGATTCGCGGGCCAGCCGGGCCTACCGCATCGTCACGCCGGAGGGGCCGCTGATGCTGATCTTCGAGGTGTTCCGCGGCGGGCTGGTGCCGCAGGCCGAGCCGGTCCTCGGCTGATCGCTCAGAGGCTGACGAACGGCCGCTCGCGCATCCACTTCGTCGCGACCCACTTCTCGCCGGCCAGCACCGGGCGGCTCGCGTGCAGCGAGCCCTCGTCGAGCCCGTCGTACTCGAAGTACACCGCCTGCCCGCGCTGCGGCGTGACCTGCAGGCCGCGCTGCGGAAAGTCGGTCTCGCCACCGGCCGCCACCTCGTTCAGGTAGCACACCAGCGTGCTGATGCGCTGGCCGCTGCGCGCGATCGACGCGAGGTTGGCCTCGTTCGACGGCTGCAGGAAATCGAAGTGCGGCGCACTGCCGGCCCCCGCCGGGTAGTGCAGCAGCTGCAAGCCTTCGCCGTGCGACACCGGCAGCCCCATCAGCTCGGCCAGCCGCCGGTCCAGCCGCGCGATCAGCGGCGTCTCGGCCGGCCGGAAGAACATGCCCAGGCTGCCGCGCAGGCCGCTCGCCACGTCGCGGCCGCTCATCGGGTCGACCAGCGTCGACGGCGTGAGCCGCGGGCGGGCCAGCGCGATCAGCTCGTCGCATTCGGCGGCGTCCAGCACGTCCTGCAGCACCGCGAGCACCGGCGCTTCGGCGCGCATCGCGACGCGGATGCAGCGGTCGTTCGTCTCGACCACCGGCCCCTCGGCCAGGCGCGTACCGAGCGCGACCGTGTCGACCGGCAAGGGCAGGCCGCGCTCGCGCGCCTGCACGAAGGCGTCGACGATGGCCTGAGCCGCCGCCGGGGCCACCTGCCGCTCACGCATCGCGTCGACCAGCGCGCCCGGCGGCTGCCCCTGCGCCAGGTGCTGCGCGACCCATTCGCCGAGCGCCGGCGCAAAGCGCAGCTGGGCCGTCATGTGCCCAGCAGGTCCACCGCGACCCAGCCCTGCTCGGTGCGCACGAAGTTCTCTTCGAGCTGCGCCGTGCCGGCCCCGCGCACCACGCCGGCCACCACCGGGAACACCTTCTGGATCTCGCCGTCGCGCGTCCACGGTGCCGCCTCGACCTGGTAGGTGTAGGTCACGCGTGCATGCGTGTCCGGGCCGTGCTCGCCCCGGTCGAGCTTCCAGCCGACGACGCGGTCGAGCGTCAGGTGCGCGGCGCAGAAGTCGCGCGTCTTCGCATCGCGCTGCACCAGGTAGCGCTTGCCGGCTTCGGTGAGTTCGAAGCGGCGCACCTTCATTGCGTGCTTCGTGCCCTCGTCGTCGACCACCACGTCGGCAACGCTGGAGCTGGCCAGCCCGAGCCGTTCCAGCACCGGCATCTGCAGCGCGTTGCGGCCGCCGGCGTCGATCTCGTGCTGGGTCACGTCGATCGGCCAGGCGGACTTGCCCAGGCACAGGTCGCCGCGCTTCGCGAGGTAGGTGTTCATCGCCGCGGTGAAGGTGGCCTGGTCGGGCGCTGGGTGGCAGCCGGCGATGGCGAGCGCAGCGCCCATCAGCGCGAGCAGCCGGAAGGACAGGGGGTTCAGAGGCAAGGAGCTCATGGCGTGCAGGGAGCGTTGGAAGCGGGCGCCGCCTGCGGCTGGTAGCCGTCGGTCAGCGTGTTCAGGAAGCAGACCAGGTCGGCCATGTTCTGCTCGCTCATCGGCGGTGCGCTGTGGGCCTTGCGGCCGTCCAGCGGCATCTGGGTGTCGATGTTGGCGACGAACTGCGGCGGCAGGTCGTCGTACTTCTGCACCTTGCCGCCGACGTACTGCGTCTTCACGAGGCCGTAGGTCGGGAAGCCGGCATCCGGCGTGGCCTTCGGCTTGCCGCCGACGGTCGGGTACCAGATCTCCGGCAGCGTGTCGCGCGTGTTGTAGAAGCGGATCACCTGCTCCAGCGAATGCATCACGCCGTTGTGGAAGAAGCTCTTGCGGGTGGCCACGTTGCGCAGCGTCGGGGCCTTCACCATGCCGCAGAAGGTGTTGCCGGCGGCGGGCGGGTGGTCGCTGCGCAGCGGGCCGCACAGGCCGGTGTCGACGTAGGCCGGGTCGGCATTGGCCGGGATGGCCGGGTTGCGCGGCACGCCGATCGCCTCGTACGAGAAGTCGGTGAACAGCGCCGAGCTGCCGTTCAGGCCCGCGCCCTGGTAGTGGCACGAGGCGCAGTTGCCCACCTGCGGGTCGGCGAACACCTTGAAGCCGCGCACCTCGGCCGGCGTCAGCGTGCCGCCGATCTTGTTGCCGGCGTACAGGTCGTACTTGCTGGAGTACGGGTGGAAGCTGCGGTCCTCGAGCTGGTAGGCCTGCAGCGCGAGGCCCGCCTTGGCGAACGCGGTGTCGGTGTCGGCGAACACATCGGCGCCGAAGGCCTGGCGGAACAGGTCCGCATAGGCGCCGGCCTTCAGCGTCGCGACCACCGCGGCGGCATCGGCATTGGCCATCTCGTTGGCGGCCAGCAGCGGGATCCGGGCCTGCTCGGCGAGGGTCGCCGCGCGGCCGTCCCACGCGAAGCCACCGCCCGGGCCCGGCACGCTGATGCCGTCGGGATTGTCCAACAGGTCGGCGTAGGGCGGCGTCACGTCCTTGTAGCGCAGCGAGGGCACGGCGCGCGTGCCGGCTGCTTTCAGGTCGGCGCCGCCGGCCTGCACCGCCAGGTCATTGGCTGGTGCGTGGGCGTTCTTCGGGTCGTGGCAGCTGGCGCAGGCGAGCTGGCCGGAACCGGACAAGCGGGCGTCGACGAACATCTTCTCGCCGACCTGGGCAGCGAGGCTGAGCGTGGTGGACGATCGTGCGGCGCCCGCGGCCGAGGCGGCGGCCACGGCGGGCGCCGCACTCGGCGCGCCGTCTCCGCAAGCCGCCAGCGCGAAGGCCGCGATCAATGCCGCGGCCTGGTGGAACGATTTGATTTGCATGATGAAGGTGCCGCCGGCCACGGGGTGTCCCGCAGCCGGCGGCGGTACGGCTTACTTCAGGGACCAGACGCTGGTCTGCACGGGGTCCGGGCCGATCTGCGCCGCGGTCGTCACGTCGGCCGACTGCTTGGCCGTGTAGCCGGCCGGTGCGACGAAGGCGTGGTTGATCGGGCGCACCGCGTCGAAGTGGGTGTCGGCGCTGCTCGCGAACTCCGGCAGGTTCATGATGTTGGCCGCGATGAAGCGCTCGGTGTACTTCGAGCGGTTCATGTACGTCGCATCGACCGCCGGGTCGGCCAGCTGGAACATGTCCTGGAAGGTCCGCACCAGCGAGAAGTGGCTGTACGCGTCGTTGTCGCTGACGCCCTTCGGTGCCGAGGCCTGGTTGCTCAGGATGCCGAAGATGCTCTGGCCGTGGCCGCGGTTGCCGCGCGTGTAGTTGTTCACCGTCGCGTCCGGCGAGAAGCTGCCGTCGCTGTTCTGCTTCAGCGGCTTGGACTTCTCGCTGTTGGACACATTCCAGCCGCAGCAGGAGTTGAAGCCGCTGGTCGCGTTGCCTTCGTCGAACATCAGCACGATGGCCACCCGCTTGTTCGGGTTCTTCCAGATCGGCGAATCCTGGATGCGCTTGACCAGCGCGTCGACGTAGTTGTCGCCGCGCGCGATGATCGCGCCGCCGGTGGCGTTCGGCACGTTGTTGGCCACGCTGCTGCAGTCGCTCGCGGTGACACCGGTGGCGCCGCCTGCCACGCTGCCCTTGACCGAGATGCCGTGCATGTCGTCGCACTGGTCGGGCACCAGGAAGTTCAGCGTGCCGATGTTGCCGCTCGCGAGGTCGGTGCCGAGCTGGTCGACGTCGTAGTTCGCCGGCACGCCGTAGGCGGTGCCGTTCTTCAGCACCGCATCCCACTGGCCGCCGCCCATCGTGCGGTTGCTGTACTTCCATTCCGCCGCGCTGCGCACGTTCTGGTAGGCCATGCCCGGGTGGTGCTTGGTCTTGTACAGGCCGGCCGGCAGCGGCAGCGCCAGGCCGGTGGTGCCGATCTGCGCGGTGTTGCCGGCGAGCGTGCCGGGCGCGTAGACGTGGTCGGCCGCGATCACCGCGGCATCGGCCACGCTGTCGGTGCGGTAGTCCTGGCCCGGGTTGATCGACTCGTTGTAGGTGCGCCAGGTCAGGCCGGCCGCGCTCAGCGCGTTGAACAGGTTCGGCGCGGTGATGTTGTGGTTGACGCCGACGGCCTGCGTGCAGGTGGCGGCGAACGGCGAGCTGGCCAGGCCGGTCTGGGTCTTGTCCGGCAGCGGCAGGTCCTTGACGGCGTTGTCGCCGGTGGCGTCGCAGTTCCACTGGCTGTCGTCGGTGATGCCGAAGTCGTCGGCGCCGCCGAGCGCGGTGTAGTTCGGCTCGCTGGGGTTGCCGGTCGCGTAGTACGAGGTCAGCTGGTTGCCGGCCTTCAGCAGCGCGTTGATCTTCGGTGCGAACGGCGAGCCGGCGATCGACGACGTGGCCTTGTTCTCGAGCATCACGACGAACACGTTGTCGTAGCGCGGAACGCCTTCGAGGTTGAACGCCGCCTGCTCGGCCTGCGCGAAGGTGATCTTCGCGCGGGTGTCGTCGCCGGCCGGTGCGGTGGCCTGCGTCACGTTGGCGGCACCCTTCAGGCGCGGATCGCCGCCCGGCACGGCCAGCGCGTCGGGGTAGAGGTCGCCGCGGTCGAGCTTGGTGATCGCGAAGGTGAAGCGGTTGTCCAGCACCTTGGCTTCGGCCAGCATCGCGGCCTGTTCGGCACCGGTCACGCCGTTGACGTCGGCCAGCAGGTTGGCGGCGCTGACGCCGATGCGGCTGGCGAGGTTCTGCTTCTCGGCGGCGTAGGTGCTGCCGTTGGCTTCCATCGTGCGCAGCACTTCGGACGACAGCGGGCTGATCACGATGCTGCCGCCGGCTTGCTCGACGACCTGGTCGAGCGAGGCACGCAGCACGTCGCGGCTCGCGACCTTGGCGCCGCTGGCGGTGTTGGTGGCGTCGGTGCCGATGTCGGCGATCAGTGCCGCCTTGGTGGCCATCGTGATCGTGAACTTGCCGTGCGCATCGGTGACGACCGGGTTCTCGCCGGCGTCGCAGACGCCGTTGGCATTGGCGTCGACGCAGACCTTGGCACCTTGGTAATACGAGGCCTTGACGGTCGGGTCGGTCGCGCTGCCGGMGACGAACTGGGTCGCGGTGACGACGCCGCTGACGGTGGGGGTGGGGGCGGGCGACGAGCTGTCGCTGCCGCCGCAGGCCGCGAGCACGGCGGCGGCGAGCAGGGTCAGGGAGGCGGTGCGGGACGTCGAGAAAGCTGGTGCGGTGATGATGCTTCGCATGGCTGGGTCCGGAAGGGTGGGTGAGCGCGGCGGACTCTAGGCAGCGCACATGACGGATCGGTGTCAGGAATCGCTTCCATCGCCACGCCGGCACGCGGCAACCCGCATGGCGGCTCGCTGTGCGGAGGTTCGTAAAGTACTGTGGGCGCGTGTGTCGCCGGATGTCGGCGTCGCGGCGTCAGGAGCGGGCTGAGCGCTCGACGAGTTCAAGAAAGCGGGTGACCGCTCCCGCTGCGAAGAGGCGCTCCCTGGCGCGTTCCTGTTCCAGATCGGGATCGTCGCCGTACAGGAACCGCGCGTACTGTGCCGGGCCGTCGCGCTCATGTCCCTCCACGCCCTGGCCATCGCAGAATCGGCGGCGCAAGGTGGCCAGCGTCTGCTGGAAGGCCTCAGCGTGCAAGCCGGTGGCCATGCGTTGCGCGAAGAGTGTCGCGGTCTCTTCGAGGGGACCCGCATACCGGAGGACGTGCAGCAGATCGCCCACATCCTTCGGCTCGTTGCGTTGCCCGCACGCCAAGGCCTTCAGCAGGATGAAGGCCACCAGATCGGCATGGCGCACGACCTCGGTGGCCTTGCCGCCGCCATCGAAAAGCTCGGCGGTGATCTCGATCTCGCGGTACCACTGGTGGACCACGCCGCAGTGCGGGATGCGGACGGCGGAAATGCCTTCTGCCGGGACGGTGCCGACACGCTGGTGGACGCGTTCTTCGAGGGGGTCTTGCAGGAATTCGACGATGACATGACGGTGCTCGCCGACGGCGCGCTGCCAACGCCAGCTCACGGGGGCACCGGCGGCATTCCTGGCGCGCTCGAACTTCAGCGCCCGCAACTGGTCGGCCAGCGTCGAGTAGGCGCCTTCGTCGGCCAGCACCTGGAGATTCAGGACCACGTCGACATCCTGCGTGCCCGCATGGGCCGGCACGAAGGGGTTGTCCTGCCGCGGCGTCAGGTACCGCGGCACCAGCCCACCGACGAGGCGGATCGTGTCCTTCAGCGTGCCGAAGCCGCGCAGCAGGTTGACCAGCGCCTGTTCGCAGGCCAGGGTCTGCGCCTCGGTGTAGCCGTCAGCGGTCGCCGGCTTGTCGCTCGTCATGGCCGTTCTCCGGGTCGACACCCAGCACGGTGGCGCGCAGATGCTGGGCCAGCTCGTTGTTGCGGCCTCGACCATCCAGCGTGTCGGCGTAGGCCACCAGCGGGCTGGCGAGGTTGCAGGCAGCGTCGCCCACCTGGCCGGCCTGGATGGATGACGTGCCGTTCACGACGCGTTCGATGAGCCGCACGTTGAACCCGGCCTTCGCGGGTTTGAGTTCCAGCGCCGCGGCCACGGCCTGCGAGGCTCCGGGCGGGACGACCACGTCGACCACGTCGATGCTCGTCAGCCACGGGGCGTAGTGGTTGGCTGCCGCAGCACCGGTGATGAACGTGCCGGGGTCGCGGCCGATTTTCTGCGCCATGGTGTGAAGCAATGTCGTAGGGTCCTGCGCAAACAGATACCAGTGCGAGGTCGCCTCCCGCCTGGACCGGGTGGCCGCTGCCCATTCATCGAGAACCTTGTCGGGATGGGTCAGCCGGCGCAGCAAGGCACGACCTTCGCCCTTGGTTTCGATCAGGTCCAGCCGCGCCAGCTCATTGACCGTTTGTGACACCGTGAAGGTGGAGGTTCCACTGCGGATCGCCAATTCGGCGCCGGTCTGCCAGGTGCCGCGCGCTTGCAGCATCTCGAGCACGACCGAGCCGCTGGCGCCGGCATGGACCGAACGGGTGCGGCGGGCTGCCTGCTTCGGCGACGGCCGATCGATGTGGATCAGCAGGTCGGCGAACTCCAGGTGCATGCTGCCGCTGCCGTCGAAGTAGCCGAAGTGGCCTTCGCGGAGCAAGGTGCGCGCCGATTCCGTCAGGTGCGGGCTGATCAGCACCGCTTGATCGACGGCGTGCCGGGGCGAGTCCGCCGGCGCATTCCGAGGCTGTCGCAGCTTGAAGATGGCCTCGCGGATGTCTCGCGGGTAAGGTGCGCGCCTGCATTCGAAGGACAGGATCTGTCCCGAGGCAAGGCGCAGCAGTCCTTCGGCACGCGCGTCGCCGTCGAAAGCGACTTCGATGACGGTCACTGCCTTGCCGGTGGCCTGTTCAAGCGCCAGCACGAACTGATCGAGCAGTTTGCGGGGCCAAGCACTGTCAGCTTCCATCGGAGGCATTGTAGAGACAGATTTGCTGTACAGCAAATAAGCGAGAAATTCATAACTTATAGAATCCCGCCGAATTGCTGATCAGCAAACGACGCATTTACAGCTCAGCCAGCGCCGCCAGCAACAGCTGGATCTGCGTTTCCAGTTCGAGGAGCAACTCCGACGGCACCGCCGCGTTCTGGCGCAGCAAGGCCTCGACCTCGGCGGCCGCAGAGGCCAGCGGCACGTCACCCAAGGTGGCCGCGGTCGACTTCAGGTCATGCGCCAGCCGCAGCGCCTGCGCCGCATCATCCGCCGCCTGCGCCACCGCAAAACGGCCGCGCCACGCGCCGATCGCATCGCGCGCGGCGTGCAGCACGCGCAGGTAGAGGCCGACCTGGCCTTCCATGCGCGCCAGCGCCGTCGCGAGGTCGAAGCCGGGCAGCGCGGCCAGCGCCGGCAACGGCGGCGGCGCGTCGGCGAAGGCGGCGATCTCGGGGCGTTCACCGGCTTCCGCCCGCTCGTCCGCGCCGGTCAGCCGGGCGATCACGCGCCGCAGTTGCGCGCGCGAGAACGGCTTGGTCAGGTGCGCCTGGCAGCCGGCCTGCAGGCTGCGGCGCTCGTCGTCGGGCAGCGCGTTCGCGGTCAGCGCGACCACCGGCACCGGGGCGCTGCCGCGCCGCCGCTCCAGCGCGCGCAGCGCGGCGGTCGCCTGGTAGCCGTCCATGCCGGGCATCTGCACGTCCATCAGCACCAGGTCGTAGGGCTGCGCCGCGAAGCGCTCGACGGCCGCCGCACCATCGTGCACCACGTCCAGCCGGTGGCCTTCGCCTTCGAGGTAGGCCTGCACCAGCAGCACGTTCTGCGGGTTGTCGTCGGCCAGCAGGATGCGCAGCGAGGTCTGCATCGCACCGTCGGGCTCGGGCGTGCTCGGCGCCCACACCGCCACCGGCGGATCGGTGCTGACCGGCAGCGCCAGCTCGACGAAGAAGCACGAGCCCTCGCCCTCGCGGCTCTCGACGCCGATGCGCCCGCCCATCAGCGCCACCAGCCGGCTGCTGATCGTCAGGCCCAGGCCGGTGCCGCCATAGGCCCGCGCGACGCCGCTGTCGGCCTGCGTGAAGGCCTCGAAGATCGTGCGCTGCCGATCGGCCGGGATGCCGATGCCGCTGTCGCGCACCTCGAAGCGAAGCTGCCCCGGCGTGTCGGGCACCCGGTTCACCGCGAGCGTCACGCTGCCGCGGTGCGTGAACTTGACCGCGTTGCCCAGCAGGTTGCGCAGCACCTGCGCGAGCCGCGGCGCGTCGCCATCGACCACCGCCGGCAGCTCGGGATCGAACTGCGTCAGCAGCCGCAGCCCCTTCTGCGATGCGCGCGCTTCGAACAGCACCGTCTGGCTCGCGACCAGCTCGACCAGCGAGAACGGCTGGCGGTGCAGCTCCAGCAGGCCGGCCTCGATCTTCGACAGGTCGAGCAGGTCGTTCAGGATCTCCATCAGGCTCGCGCCGGCCGACTGGAACAGCGCGACGTGGCGGCCCTGGCGCTCGTCGAGCCGGGTCTGCGCGAGCAGCTCGGCCGAACCGAGCAGCGCATTCATCGGCGTGCGGATCTCGTGGCTCATGTGCGCGAGGAACTCGCTCTTCATGCGGCTCGCGGCCTCGGCGCCGGCGCGCTCGCGCTCCAGTTGCAGCCGCTCGGCGCGCAGCACGCGGCGGCCCTGCCACTGCGACAGCGCGGCCAGGCCGATCGGCAGCACCAGCACCTGCAGCACGTTCGACAGCTGCGCGCGCCACAGCACACCGGCCGCATCGAGCAGCACCAGCGCGAGCACGGCGGCGACGCACCAGGCCAGGTCGGCGTGCGAGCGCAGCCTGCCGCGCCACAGTGCGATGACGCCGGGCAGCAACGCGAGCAGCCACCACAGCGCATCGAGCGCGAGACGCGGCGGCGCGAACAACGCCCCGGTCGCCAGCGCCGATTGCATCTGCGCGAGCGCCGCCGGCGCCCAGCGCGGGCCGAGCGGCGTCTGCACCCGGTCGTTCAGCACCGCGCTCGCGCCGATCACGATGCTGCGGCCCTGCACCTGGGCGCGCAGGTCGTCATCGCGCAGCACGCCGCGCGCGGCCTGCACCACCGACAGGTAGGACCGCAGCGCGACGGCGTCGCCGCGCGCCGGCCAGCGCGGCCGCACGCGGCTGGCCGCGTCGACCGGCCAGCGGCGGTCGCC
>NZ_JBFULV010000009.1:0-102026 GCF_054049715.1 Rhizobacter sp. P5_C2
GCCCGGTGCCGCCGCGGCACCGCCGGCCGCGCTCGCCTCGAGCACGCGCACCGGGATCTCGAACTGCGCCGTCGTGCCCCGGCCGTGTTCGCTCTCGATGTGCAGTTCACCGCCCATCACCTGCAGGAAGCCGCGGCTGAGCGCCAGCCCGAGGCCGGTGCCTTCGGCCGCCTGCCTGCCGGCCTGGGCCTGCACGAAGGCCTCGCCCAGCATCGCCAGTTCGCCGGCGGCAATGCCGACGCCGGTGTCGGTGACGCTGAAGCGCAGCCGGCCGTCGCCGACCATCCGGACCGCCAGCGTCACGCTGCCCTGCGGCGTGAACTTGATCGCGTTGCCCAGCAGGTTGACCAGCACCTGCCGCAGCTTCAGCACGTCGGCCTCCACATGCGTCGGCAGCGGCGAGCGGGCTTCCACCGCGAGTCGCAGGCCCTTCTGCCGCGCGCTCAGCGCGAACACCTCCTCCAGCTCGTGCAGCACCACCGGCAGGTTGAAGCGGACCGGCTGCACGCCCATGTGCCCGGCCTCGATCTTCGACAGCTCCAGCACCTGGTTGATCACCTGGTACAGGTGCTCGCCGCTGGACAACACCACCCCGACGTCGCGGCGCGCGCGCTCGCCCAGGCTCGGGTCGCGCATCAGCAGCCGTGAGAAGCCCAGCATCGCGTTCAACGGCGAACGCAGCTCGTGGCTCATGCTCGCCAGGAACATGCTCTTCGCGCGGTTGGCGGCCGCCTCGGCATCTGCCCGGCGCGCCTCGGCCTCGGCCAGCGCGCGGTTGTGCTCGGCGTCGTCCTTGGCACGCTCGGTCTCGAAGCGCACCTGCATCGCCGCCGTCAGGTCGGTCGCCTTCTTCGACTGGATGCGGCTGCGTGCCGCCATCGCGCGCCGTTCGAAGGCCAGCGCCCGCGCGAGATCGCCGACCGTTTCGTACTCGCGCGACAGTTCGCTGCACAGTTCGTCGGACACCGTCTTGCCCGCGGTGTCCTCGTCGATCGCGAGCGCCTGTTCCAGGTAGTGGATCGCACCGGTCGCCGCGCTCGAACCGGCCGGCGGCGGCAGTTGATGCTCGCGGGCGATGGTGGCCAGCGCCTGCAGGCAGGCGGCCTGCCGCCAGCGCACGCCCGCCTTCACGTGGATCGCGATCGCCTCTTCGGCCGCGGCGATGGCCTCGCTCTTGCGGCGAAAGCGCGACAGCACCAGCGACTTGCCGCGCAGCGCATCGGCCAGGTACCAGGTGGCGCGGCCGGCGCGCCGCTCGATGTCTTCGCTGACCGCATACGCATCGGCGGCCGCCGCATGTTCGCCCAGGCTGAAGCACACGTCGCCCAGCAGCGTGGCCGCAATGGTGTGGAAGGTGCCCGCGCGCGACGCTGCCCCCAGCCCGGCCAGGCTCTCGGCGAGCAGTTCGCGCGCGGCCGGCGAGCGGCCGGTTCGATGCAGCGCCAGGCCGACCCAGCCAAGGCTGAGCGTCAGCGTTGCCGGCCAGCCCGTCTTGCGGGCCAGCGCGACGGCGCGCTCCGCCCACTCCAGCCCCTGGGCCGGGTCGTTCAGGCTCAGGAAGGCGCGGGTGACGTTGCCGGCGACGATGATCGCGGTGCGCAGCTGCCCGGCGGCCAGCGCCAGCGAGAACGCCCGCTGGTTGAAGGCGATCTCGTGCACCAGCTCGCCACGGAACTGCGCGAACCAGCCGTTCGTCACCGCGATTCGGGCATCGAGCCCGGCGTGGCCCGATGGGGATGCGGTGCCGAGCAGCTCGCCCCAGCGCGCGACGGCCGCCGCCGGTGCCTGCATGAACTGGCCGAGCGCGAGGCTGGCCTCGGCGCAGCGCAGGCGCACCGCGTCGCCGGCGCGCTGGTAGGCGGCCAGCGCGTCGGCAAAGCATTCGTTGGCGCGCGCGGGCTCGTCGGCGTGGTACTGCAGCAGGATCGCCTGCGCGAGCGAGGCGTCGCCGGCACCGGTGAAATCGCCGATCGATTCGAAACCCTCGCGCGCCTGCGCGAGCAGGCCCTTGGCCGCATCGAGCTCGGCGAACAGCCACCGGGCCTCACCGTGAACCAGCTGCAGGCGCGCCAGGCAGCGGATGCGCGGCGCCTCGCCCGCCGCGTCGAGCGCGCCGGCCGCCAGCAGCGCCTGCGCCTCGTCGACCAGCGCCAACGCGCGCTGCGTGTGGCGCTGGCGCAGGTACCAGGCGAGCGCGGCGAGCCGTTGCGGGCGCAGCGCCTCATCGACGACGGTCAATTGCCGTTCCAGCGCCTGAACGTCCTGCTCCGACCCGAAATAATCTAGGTCCATCGCCCAACACCGAGAGACAACCATGACGGTATACGCGCCGGCGTCGCCGCTCGCAACGGTGGATTCGACCAAGGCCCCTCGATCCGATGGCCGCTACAGGCTGCGCACCATCTCGACGTGCGGGATGTCGACTTCCTCGAACACCGGCCCGCGCGGCGCGAACCCGGCCCGCGTGTAGAACGCCTCGGCCGAGGTCTGCGCATGCAGCACGGCTTCGCGGTAGCCCTGCTCGCGCGCCGCCTTCATCAGCGCGTCGAGCACCGCCCGGCCGACGCCGCTGCCGCGCATCGCCTGCGTCACCGCCATGCGGCCGATCTTCGCGACGCCGGGCACGTGCTCCAGCAGCCGGCCGGTCGCCAGCGCCGCGCCGAAATGGTTGTACGCGACGGCATGCAGGCAGTCGGCATCGGCGTCGTCCCACTCGCGCTCCGGCGGGATCTTCTGTTCCTCGACGAACACCTCGGTGCGGATGCGCTGCGCATCCCGACCCAGCTCGGCCCAGGCGCCGACGCGCACCTCCACCATCGGCTTGCCGGCCTCGAAATCCTGCAGCAGCTCGCGCAACTCCTGCGGCACCGGTTTCGAGGTGTGCGCGACCGGGTCGGCGAACACGTAGACCAGCTCGGCGCTGACCAGCAACTGGTCCTGCCGGAAGGCCGCCGCGCTGAACACCATCGACGAGGTGCCGATGCGCCCGCAGCGCACGCCGATGTCGAGCACGTCGTCGTAGCGTGCCGAGCCTTCGTACTCGACGGTGGTCTTGCGCACGAACAGGTCGCCGCCGAGGTAGTGCATCGTCGACGCATACGGCATCGCGAGCGCCCGCCAGTAGCCGGCGACTGCGGTGTCGAAGTACATCAGGTAGTGGCCGTTGAAGACGATCTGCTGCAGGTCGACTTCGGCCCAGCGCACGCGCAGCCGTTCGAGGAATCGGAAATCGGTGCGTTTCATGCGAGCAGTGCTTTCTTCAATGCGGCGGCGATGGCGTCCTGCGCAGCGACGGCTTCGTCGAGCTCGCGCGCCATCTTGATGAAATCGTGCGTGACGCCGCGATACAGCTCGAGCTCGACCGCGACGCCGACGGCGCGCAGCATGTCGGCGTAGGCGACGCCCTCGTCGACCAGCGGGTCGCATTCGGCCAGCACCACGCAGGCCGGCGCGACGCCGTCCAGATCGGGCGCGTTCAACGGCGCGAAGCGCCAGTCGCCGCGGTCGGCATGGGCGATGTAGTGGCCGAAGAACCACTCGATGCCCTGGGCGTCGAGCAGGAAGCCTTCGGCGAACTCGCGGTGTGACGGCGTGTCGGCATAGGCCGTCGTGCCGGGCGTGATCAGCACCTGCAGCGCGAGCGGCAGGCCGATGTCGCGCGCATGGATCGCGCTCGCCGCCGCCAGCGTGCCGCCGGCACTGTCGCCGCCGACCGCCATGCGGCGCGCATCGAGCCCGAGCGTCTCGGCATGCGACGCCAGCCAGCTCATGGCGGCCCAGGCGTCGTTCACCGCGGTCGGGAAACGGTGCTCCGGCGCGAGCCGGTAGTCGATCGCGACCACCGCCGTGCCGCTGCGCAGCGCGAACTGGCGGCACAGGCTGTCGTGGGTCTCGAGGTTGCCGATCGTGAAGCCGCCGCCATGCAGGTACATCATCAGCGGCAGCCGGCCGGCCGACGGCGCGTAGAGCCGGGCGCGCAATGGCGTGCCGTCGTCGGCAGGCAGCGTGAAGTCCTCGACGCGCACCAGCGGCGCGCGCGGCGGGTCGATGGTTTCGGCGGCCGCGATGTAGACCTCGCGGGCTTGCGCGACCGGCATGGTGTGGAACGGGGGGCGCTTGGCGCGGCCGATGCGATACAGCAGGCTGCTCATCGCGGGGGTCAGGGGATGCGAGCTCACGGGGGGCGAGTGTGCCAGAGCATACTGGCCGGTCCCATCGCAACGTTCCGTTCCGCCATGGCCTTCATCTACTACCTCACGCAGATCCAGCTCGACTTCGGCACCTTGAAGCTGCTGCCCGCCGAGTGCGAGCGCATCGGCATCCGCAAGCCGCTGGTCGTCACCGATGCCGGCGTGCGCGCGGCCGGCGTGCTCGACCAGGCATTGGCCGCGCTCGGCGCCCTGCCCCACGCGGTGTTCGACGGCACGCCGTTCAACCCGACCGAGGCAGCGGTGCGTTCCGCGGTGCAGGTCTGGCGCGAGCACGGCTGCGACGGGCTGATCGCGGTCGGTGGCGGATCGAGCATGGACCTGGCCAAGGGCGTCGCGATCGCCGCGACCCACGACGGCCCGATGAAGACCTACGCGACCATCGAAGGCGGCAGCACGAAGATCACCGACCGCGTGGCGCCGGTGATCGCGGTGCCGACGACGGCGGGCACCGGCAGCGAGGTCGCGCGCGGCGCGATCGTGATCGTCGACGACGGCCGCAAGCTCGGCTTCCACAACTGGAACCTGCTGCCGCGTGCGGCCATCTGCGACCCGGCGCTGACGCTTGGCCTGCCGCCGCTGCTGACGGCCGCGACCGGCATGGACGCGATCGCGCATTGCATGGAGACCTTCATGGCGCCGGCGGTGAACCCGCCCGCCGACGGCATCGCGCTCGACGGGCTGGAGCGCGGCTGGAGTCACATCGAGCGGGCCACGCGCAATGGCCAGGACCGCGAGGCGCGCTGGAACATGATGAGCGCGAGCCTGCAGGGCGCGATGGCCTTCCAGAAGGGCCTCGGCTGCGTGCATTCGCTGAGCCACAGCCTGGGCGGCGTGAACCCGAAGCTGCACCACGGCACGCTGAACGCGATGTTCCTGCCGGCGGTGCTGCGCTTCAATGCCAGCGCCGAATCGATCGTGCGCGAGCGGCGGCTGGCGCGCATGGCGCACGCGATGGGCATCGGCTCATGCGATTCGAGGGGCACCGAGATCGCCGAGGCGGTGCGCGAGATGAACGCACGGCTCGGGCTGGCCTCGGGGCTCGCGGCCCTCGGCGTGACCGAAGAGCTGTTCGAGCGCGTGATCGACGGCGCGATGGTCGACCACTGCCACAAGACAAACCCGCGCCTCGCGACGCGGGAGTATTACCGCGAGATGCTGCTGGCGTCGATGTAACCCGGCCGGGGAGCCGTCGCGCCTCAAGCCAGCCGCAGGTCGTACACCCAGGGCCGCAGCTTGGCGGCCCGGAGGCCCGCCGCATCGGCGTGCAGCGGATTGATCAGCACGTTGCACTCTTCCGGAACGATCACCGACGGCACGACCAGCAAGGCCGACGCCGCCGTGCGCAGCCAGGCGTCGCCGATGTCGAGCGACACCTTGCCCTCCGGGATGGCGCTCCAGCCCACCGGCAGTTCCGCCGCTGCGCACGAGCGACGGGCGGACCACACCGCGGCCGGCACCTCGATGCGCACCAGGAAGCGGTTCAGCGGAAGATCGCCGGCATTCAGGTGCACCACCGTTTCCAGGCAGGCGAGTGACGCGGTCGACGCGGTGTAGACGAGCGGGCGGCCGGGCCGGTTCCAGCGCCCGCCGGTCTGCTCGGCGCCTTTGCCGCTCAGGTCATGTGCTTCGTACTCGCGAGCGTCCGTGGCGATGCGCCACAGCAGCTGGGTCACGCCTTCTCCTGCGTCACGAATAGGCCCCGCTCTGCATCCGGGCGACCAGTTGCGACACCAGCCCCTGGCCTTCGGCGGTGTCCATCAGCTCGGCGGGGCGCGCGCCTCCCAGCGCCGACAGCGGCCGGTCCAGCCAGCTGGCCAGCCAGCCTGCAGCGTCGAAGCCTGCCGGCTCCCCCGATTCCTCGACCATCGCCTGCACCTGCCCCACCAGGCGGGCCATGCCCAGCACCTTCGAGCCCTCATCGGGCGACAGCGGCTTGCTGTCGCGCGCCTTGCGGTCGATGGTGGCGCGGGCCAGGCCCAGCGTGACGATGAGCTTCTCCTTCGGCATGCCCATGCGCTTGGCCATCGTGTCGATCACGCCGGCCGGCACGCCGCGCTTGACGATGCGCACGCGCTCCATCGCGTCGGCCTGGAAGGCGTGCAGGAAGTCGGTCGAGACGGCGGTGCCGACCAGTGGGATGGTCGCCCGCGCCTGGGTCAGCTTGAGGGCAGGCAGGCTCGCGGGCCGGGAGCGCGACGGTGGCTTTCGCATGGTTTCATCCTTTGAGCGGATATTTTCGCTCAAATGAGCGCCCCCGTCGCGATCGAATCGCTCAGGCCACCTTGCGCTCGTCGAAGAACTGCTCGTCTTCGGTCGAACCCTTCAGTGCTGCCGTCGATGCCTCGCGCTCGATCGTCGTCGTCACCGCATCGAAGTACCCGGTGCCGACCTCGCGCTGGTGCTTCACCGCGGTGAAGCCCTTTTCGGCCGCGGCGAACTCGGCTTCCTGCAGCTCGACGAACGCGGTCATGTTGTTGCGCGCATAGCCATAAGCCAGGTTGAACATCGAGTAGTTCAGGCTGTGGAAGCCGGCCAGCGTGATGAACTGGAACTTGTAGCCCATCGCACCCAGCTCGCGCTGGAACTTCGCGATCGTCGCGTCGTCGAGGTTCTTCTTCCAGTTGAAGCTCGGCGAGCAGTTGTAGGCCAGCAGCTTGCCGGGGAACTTCTTGTGGATCGCATCGGCAAACGCCTTCGCGAACGCCAGGTCGGGCTTGCCGGTCTCGCACCAGATCATGTCGGCGTACTCGGCATAGGCCAGGCCGCGGCTGATCGACTGCTCCAGCCCGTTGCGGGTGCGGTAGAAGCCTTCGATGGTGCGCTCGCCGGTGGTGAACGGCTTGTCGTTGTCGTCGACGTCGCTCGTGACCAGGTCGGCGGCCTCGGCATCGGTGCGGGCCAGCAGCACGGTGGGCGTGCCCATCACGTCGGCCGCGAGACGCGCTGCCACCAGCTTGGCCACTGCTTCGCGCGTCGGCACCAGCACCTTGCCGCCCATGTGGCCGCACTTCTTGACGGAGGCGAGCTGGTCCTCGAAGTGCACGCCGGCGGCACCGGCTTCGATCATCGACTTCATCAGCTCGAAGGCGTTCAGCACGCCGCCGAAACCGGCCTCGGCATCGGCCACGATCGGCGCGAAGTAGTCGCGGTAGTCGGCGTCGCCCGGGCCCTTGCCTTCGGACCACTGGATCTGGTCGGCGCGCTGGAAGGTGTTGTTGATGCGGCGCACCACCATCGGCACCGAGTTCGCCGGGTACAGCGACTGGTCGGGGTACATCTCGCCGGCCAGGTTGGCATCGCCCGCCACCTGCCAGCCGCTCAGGTAGATCGCCTTCAGGCCGGCCTTGACCTGCTGCATCGCCTGGTTGCCGGTCAGCGCGCCGAGCGAGTTGACGAAGGGTTCGGTGTTGATGAGGTTCCACAGCTTCTCGGCACCGCGCTTCGCGAGCGTGTGCTCGATCTGCAGCGAGCCGCGCAACCGCACGACGTCGGCCGCGGTGTAGCCGCGCTTGATGCCCTTCCAGCGCGGGTTCTCGGCCCAGTCTTTTTCAAGGGCGGCGATCTGTTGTTCGCGGGTCGGTTGGCTCATGTCGGTCTCCGGAAGTGACGGTGTGGAAAAACGAGGACTTGATGGCTTCAAGAATAGGAGCCGTCCGTCTCTTGCGGAAGACTTGTGTCTTATATAAGACTAAAAATAATCTTCAATGAAATCAATAACTTGAGCTGTCGGTTTCTGGATGTGAAATCAACTTCTTCCATCTGGAAGAATGCACTCGCAGCGTCGCCCTTGCGTTGCCACAATGCGAAATGATGTTTTCTTGATGCGGAAAGCTGAAGCGCGAGGCGCGCATCTTGCGAGGTGTGCGTCTTCTGTCACCTGCGCGCCATGTTGCGCAACCATGATCGCGAGCTTTGAAGGAGGGCCTGCCTGTGTCGAACCGTCGTTTTTCAAGCCGCTTGCGGCTGTGCCTGCTGGCGTTGGTGTGTGCAGGCCTGAGTGCCTGTGGTGGCGATGACGGGCCGTCCCCCGGCGAGCCCGCTGCATCGTTGACCCTCTCCGGCACCGCAGCCACCGGCAGCGCGCTGGCGAATGCCAAGGTCGCCGTCCGCTGCGCCGACGGCAGCCAGGCCAGTGCCACCACCCGCGCCGATGGCGGCTACTCCGCCGCCTTCAACGGCAAGCTGCCTTGCGTGCTGGAGGCCGATGCAGGCGCGCTCGGCAAGCTGCACTCGCTGGCCACGGGCAGCGGCAACAGCGCCACCGCGAACATCACGCCGCTGACGGAAGCCGTGGTGGGCAAGTTCTCGGCCGACACCGTGGCCTGGTTTGCGAGCTTCGACGCCGCCGCGGGCGCCAGCCTCAGCGCCGCCAAGGTCTCCGCCGCGCAGGCCGCGGTCAAGGACGAACTGGTCGCCAACGGCATCAGCATTCCCGCCTCGGTGAGCGACTTCCTGGCCGGCGCGCTGGTCGCCGCTTCCGGTGGCGTGGCCGGCAACGAGCACGACCAGCTCCTCGACGCGCTCGCCGCCAAGACCTTCAGCATCAAGCTGGTGGCGATGAACGATTTCCACGGTGCCATCACCGCGCCGGCCGCCACCAATGGCGGCACGGTGACCCTGCCCGACCCGGCCCATGCCGCGGGCACCAAGGTCAATGTGGGCGGTGCGGCCTACGTGGCCACCGCCATCAAGGCGCTGCGCGCCAAGGGCCCCAACAGCGTGGTGGTGGGCGCGGGCGACATGACGGGCGCCTCGCCCTTCGTCTCGTCGGCCACGCACGACGAAGCCTCGGTGGACGTGCTGAACCGCATCGGGCTGGAGATCACCTCGGTCGGCAACCACGAGTTCGACTACGGCCGGGCCGAACTGCTGCGCAAGCAGAACGGCGGCTGCTTCCCGGTCTCCGGCGCCCAGGGCGTGGCCGGCGCCGACACCTGCTTCATGGACGCCACCACCGGCACCTGGTCCGCGAGCGGCGGCAGCTTCAGCGGTGCGACCTACAAGTACCTGGCCGCCAACGTGGTCGACCAAACGAGCAACGCGCCGCTGCTGCCGGCCACGGCCATCAAGCGCTTCGGCCCCGTCGCGGTGGGCTTCATCGGACTGACGCTGAAGGGCACCACCGAGCTGGTCGCCGGCACCGGCATCAGCGGCCTCGCTTTCCTGGAAGAGTCGGCCACCATCAACAGCCACGCGAAGGCGCTGAAGGCGGCCGGCGTGCAGGCCGTGGTCGTGCTGATCCACCAGGGCGGCGTGTCGACCGCGACGACGGTCAACGACACCAGCTGCCCGGTCAGCTTCGGCGACCTGGGCGGCATCCTGGACAAGCTCAGCAGCGACATCGACGTGGTCGTCAGCGGCCACAGCCACCAGGAATACGTCTGCAACTACACCGGCAAGGCCAGCGGCAAGCGCTATGTGGTCACGCAGACCGGCTTCTACGGCGGCGCGGTGACCGACATCAACCTGGGCGTCAAACTCAAGACGGGCGTGACCTCGATCGACGCCGCCACGGTGCCCATCGTCCAGGCCGACAACAACGCCGGCGTGACGGTGCCCGCTGCCTTCGCCACCTTCGCGAAGGATGCGGACATCGCGGCCCTGGTGAACCACTATGTCGACGTCTCGAACACGCTGGCGCAGAAGCAGGTCGGCACGCTCGGCGGCAACCTGATGCGGGCGCTGTTCACCGGCACCACCAACCGCGATGAATCCGCCGAAGGCGTGATGGGCTCGGTGATGGCCGATGCCTACCTGTACGGCACGCCCAACGGTGCCGACTTCGCGGTGGTCAACCCGGGCGGTGTGCGCGCCGACCTGACCTGCGCCACCGGCGTGAGCGCGCCCTGCCCGGTGACCTACGCGCAGGTGAACACCGTCGCACCGTTCGCCAACACGGTGGTGAAGGTCAGCGTCACCGGCGCGCAGGTGATCCGCCTGCTCGAGCAGCAGTGGGAAGCCCCGAACTGCACCGCCAAGTTCAACCCGGCGACGCTGCAGTACGGGCGCCTGCTGCAGGCCTCCAGCGGCCTGACCTACAGCTACGACAACAGCGTCAACGCCTGGACCACCGGCGCCAGCCCGACCGACTGCGCGGCCGCGGGCACCGGGCACCGGGTGGTGGTGTCGTCGGTCAAGGTCAATGGCGTGGCACTGGACCTGGCCAAGACCTACACCGTCAGCACCAACAACTTCCTCGGCCTCGGCACTGGCGGCGACAACTTCAACGTGCTGGCGACGCAGGGAGCCAACAAGGTCGACTCGAAGGTGATCGACCTCGACGCGATGATTGCGTACTTCCGCGAGAAGTCACCTGTCGCGCCGACGACGCCGCGCATCACGCGCCTCAACTGATGCGGGGCCGCACGCGCCTTGTCAGGGCGGCGACCGGGGCCGTCATCGGCCTGCTGTGCAGCTTGCAGGCGCTGCCGGCCTGGGCGCTCGACGCGGGCCAACGGCGCGCCCTGAACGAGGCCGTGCAGCAGACCTCGCAGGCCTGCCTGCACGAGATGCACCACGACACCGACGAGTTCTCGGCGTGTGTCGATGCCCGCTTGCTGAGTGCTGCGGGCAAGCCGGTGGAGCAGCTCGGCACGGCCTACCTGGGGCTGGTGGGTTGCGTGTCGGCCGCGCGCATCGCCACCTTGCATTCGGATGAATGCGCGCGGGGCTACCTCGCCCGCGTGGACGCGCTGCGCAAGCGTTTCAAGCTGAGCGACCAGGACCTGTGCCCGACGGTGGCGGGCGACTGCCGCAGCAGGCTGGCGCAGATCGATGCGCTGCGCCGGGACAGCAAGCCGCGGAAATAAAAACGCAGAATCGCGGGATGAGCAGCTTCGCCTTCCTGTCGAACAACGCCTTCCTGAAGGCGCCCGCGGCCTCGGCCGACACGCCCTTCGCGGTGGCCGGCATCGCGTGGGACGGCTCGGTGACGAACCGCCCCGGCGCCCGCTTCGGCCCGCGCGCGATCCGCGAGGCGAGCCACATGCTGTGCGACGGCATCCACCCGTTCTTCGACACCACGCCCGACGGGCAGCTCGGCGATGCCGGCGACCTGCTGCTGCCGAACACCAGCCTCGAGCGCATGCGCGCGGCGATGGGTCCGCAGGTGGCGCCGCTGATCCGCGCGCACCACATGGCCTGGCTGGGCGGCGACCACTCGATCACGCTGCCCTTGCTGCGCAGCTACGTCGAGTGGCTGGGCAAGCCGCTCGCGGTGATCCATTTCGATGCGCACTGCGACACCTGGGCCGATCACTTCGGCGAGCCGAGCGGCCACGGCACCTGGGTCTACGAGGCGATCAACGAAGGCCTGGTGATCAAGGAGTGCTTCACGCAGCTGGGCATCCGCTCGGCCGGCCAGCGTGAGGCGCGCGAGTACGTGCGCGACCAGGGCGGGCAGATCTTCACCGCACGCGAGTTGCGCGGCCTCGACGGCGCGGTGCAGATGCAGCCGGTGCTGTCGGCGATCCGCAGCCGGCTGTCGCGGCACGACAACCCGCCGGTCTACCTGAGCCTGGACATCGACTGCCTCGACCCAGCCTTCGCGCCCGGCACCGGCACGCCGGAGCCCGGTGGTCTCGCGACCACGCAGGTGCTGACGATGCTCGAGGAACTGGCCGACCTGCCCTTCGTCGGGATGGATTGCGTCGAGGTGTCGCCGCCGTACGACCACGCGGAACTGACCAGCTACGCAGCGGCGAATTTCGTCTGGACCTACCTGTGCGGCCGGCTGGCTAAACGGCCAGCGCCGTCGTCTTCTTGACCGTCCGCAGCACCAGCATCGAGTTCGAGCGCACCACCCCCGGCAGCCGCTCCAGCACCTCGGTGTGGAAGCGCTCCAGGTCGCCCGCATCGCAGTAGGTAAAGCGCAGCAGGTAGTCGTTGGTGCCGGCCACGTAGAAGCAGTCGAGGATCTCCGGCACGTCGCGCACCGCCTGCTCGAACTCGGCCATCGCGGCCTGCGTCAGCTTCTCGAGGTTGACGATCGTGAAGCTGGTGCCCGGCTGCCCGACCGCCTTCGAGTCGATCAGCGCGACGTACTGCGCGATCACCCCGCCGTCTTCCAGCGCCTTGACCCGCCGCAGGCAGGCCGACGGCGACAGGTGAACCCGTTCGGCCAACTCGACATTGGCCAGCTTGCCCTCCACCTGCAAGACCCGCAGGATGTGGCGATCAATCGCATCGAGTTGCACCTTCGGCTTGCTGCTTGCCATATTCTGCGAATCCAAGAGTAACTGGCCGCATGATATTGCGACACGCACCGAAATCGGCCCGCTTTGCGCAAGCAAATTTCGTCGCGGGCCGGCTAGACTGCGTGACGAAATTCACAAGCCATCTGAACCGGTCATGGACAACAAGCTCGACGCCCACTGGATGCCCTTCACCGCCAACCGGCAGTTCAAGCAGGCGCCGCGCCTGCTGTCCAAGGCCGAAGGCATGCACTACTGGACGCCGGAGGGCCGCCAGGTGCTCGACGGTGCCGCCGGCCTGTGGTGCGTGAACGCCGGGCATGCGCGGCCGAAGATCGTGAAGGCCATCCAGGAGCAGGCGGCGGAGATGGATTTCGCGCCGCCCTTCCAGATGGGCCACCCGAAGGCCTTCGAGCTCGCCGAGCGGCTGGTCCAGCTGGCGCCGTCCGGGCTCAGCAAGGTGTTCTTCACCAACTCCGGCTCCGAAGCCGTCGAGACCGCGCTGAAGATGGCGATCGGCTACCACCGCGCCCGCGGCGAAGGCCAGCGCACCCGGCTGATCGGCCGCGAGCGCGGCTACCACGGCGTCAACTTCGGCGGCATCTCGGTCGGCGGGCTGGTCGCCAACCGCAAGATGTTCGGCAGCCTGCTGCCCGGCGTCGACCACATCCGCCACACGCACGATCCGCGCAACGCATTCACGCACGGCCAGCCGCTGCACGGCGCCGAGCTGGCCGACGACCTGGAGCGCCTGGTCGCGCTGCACGATGCGTCGACCATCGCCGCGGTGATCGTCGAGCCGGTCGCCGGCTCCACCGGCGTGCTGGTGCCGCCGCAGGGCTACCTCGAACGCCTGCGCGCGATCTGCGACAAGCACGGCATCCTGCTGATCTTCGACGAGGTCATCACCGGCTTCGGCCGCCTCGGCGCCCCGTTCGCCGCGACGAAATTCGGCGTCATGCCCGACCTGATGACGGTCGCCAAGGGCCTGACCAACGGTGCCGTGCCGATGGGCGCGGTGTTCGCGAAGCAGCATGTTCACGACGCCTTCATGAACGGCCCCGAGCAGGCGATCGAGTTCTTCCACGGCTACACCTACTCGGCGCATCCGCTGGCCTGCGCCGCGGCGCTCGGCACGCTGGACACCTATGCCGACGAAGGCCTGCTGACGCGCGGCGAAGCGATGGCGCCGACCTTCGAGCGCGCGGTGCATTCGCTGAAGGACCTGCCGAACGTGATCGACGTGCGCAACCTCGGCCTGGTCGGCGGCATCGAGCTCGCACCGATCGACGGCCAGCCCGGCAAGCGCGCGTTCTCGGTCTTCCTCGACTGCTGGGAGAAGGGCCTGCTGATCCGCACCACCGGCGACACGATCGCGCTGTCGCCGCCGCTGATCATCGAGAACAAGCACATCGACCAGCTGATCGGCACGCTGTCCGACGCGATCAAGCGCGCAGCCTGACCACGACCGCCCTGCAACCGACTCGCCAAGGACACTGCCTAGCGCACACCGTATGAGCTTCCTGAGCGCCGACAGCGATCTCACCCGCCACTCGTACTACGCCGCGACCGTGCAGCGGACGCAGGGCTTTCCCACGCTGTCGTCATCGCTTGACTGCGATGTCGCCATCGTCGGTGGCGGCCTCGCAGGGCTCTCGGCCGCGATCGAGCTGGCCGACCGCGGCTACCGCGTCGCGTTGCTCGAAGCTCGCGAAGTCGGCTGGGGTGCCTCGGGCCGCAACGGCGGCCAGGCCATCGCCGGCCTCGCCTGCGACCAGACGGTGATCGAGGACCAGCTCGGCCTGGCCGAATCGCGCCGCGTGTGGGCGATGACGCTCGAAGCGCTCGACCTGATCCACGAACGCTGCCGGCGCTTCTCGATCGATTGCGACTGGCAGGCGGGCTACCTGAGCGTGGCCGTCAATGCCCGCAAGGCGCGCGAGCTGCACGACTGGCACGTGCTGATGCGCGAGCGCTACGACCACGACACCACCTGGATCGCGCCGGCCGAGTTGCCGCAGTGGATCGCGAGCCCGCGTTTCCACAGCGGCGCGCACGACGCGCGCTCGGGCCACCTGCATCCGCTGAAGTACAGCCTCGGTCTCGCCCGCGCGGCGGCGAGCGTCGGCGTGCAGCTGTTCGAGCAATCGCCGGTCACGGCCATCACCCCCGGCACCACCGTGCGCCTGACCACGCCGCAGGGCGAGCTGCGCGCGAAGCACGTGCTGCTCGCCGGCAACGTCTACCTGCAAGGCCTCGCGCCGCAGCTCGAACGCCGCATCATGCCGGTCGGCACCTACATCGTCGCCTCGCAGCCGATCGATCCCGAGCTCGCGCGCTCGCTGATCCCGTCGCGCTCCGCGGTGTGCGACACCAACTTCGTGCTCGACTACTTCCGCCCGACGCCCGACCACCGCATGCTGTACGGCGGGCGCGTCAGCTACAGCACCAGCACACCGATCAACCTCGCGGCCAGCATGCAGCGGCGCATGGCACGCAGCTTCCCGCAGCTGAAGGACACCGCGGTCGAGTTCTCGTGGGGCGGCTTCGTCGACATCAGCATGAACCGCGCGCCCGATTTCGGGCGCCTGCCCATCGAGGGTGCGGGCGCGGGCGCGAAACCGCACCACGACAACATCTACTACCTGCAAGGTTTCTCGGGCCACGGGCTTGCGTTGACCGGCCTCGCCGGCCAGCTGGTCGCCGAGGCGATCGACGGCCATGCGGCCCGCTTCGACACCTTCGCGAAGCTGCGCCACCGCCCGTTCCCCGGCGGCCCGCTGCTGCGCACGCCGGCGCTGGTGATGGGCATGGCGTACTACCGCCTGAAGGACATGCTGTGAGGTGCCTGCCGATTGACTTTGCATCCCGTGCGGGCACACTCATTGCTCCACTTCTGCTGTCTCTTGCGTTGCCAGTAAGCCCAGTGCGCTCCCGCTCAACAAGCGGCGCGCAGCAAGCCCAATGAAACCACTCAACAAGCCGGTCGTCCTGATCCCCGCGTGCAACCGACTCGTCGGCCTGCATCCCTTCCACATCGCCGGCAAGAAATACATCGACGCGGTGCGCCTGGCCGGCTGCCTGCCGCTGGTCGTGCCCTCCTCCACCGCGGCCGAGATCGACGAGCTGCTCGACGTCGCCGACGGCGTGCTGCTCACCGGCTCGCCGTCGAACGTGCACCCCAGCCATTTCGGCGAAGAGGTGCACGACCCGTCGCTGCCGCTCGACCCCGACCGCGACGACTGGACGCTGCCGATGATCCCGCGTGCGCTCGAGCGCGGCATCCCACTGTTCGCGATCTGCCGCGGCTTCCAGGAGGCCAACGTCGCGCTCGGCGGCTCGCTGTACCAGGCGGTGCAGGAGGTGCCCGGCCAGCGCGACCACCGCGGCGCGCCGCATTTGAAAGACGCGCCGCCCGAGGTGGTCTACGACTTCGCGCACGAGGTCACCGTGGTGCCCGGCGGCACGCTCGCCGGCATCGTCGAGAAGCCCTCGTTCCAGGTGAACTCGGTGCACGGCCAGGGCGTCAACAAGCTCGCACCGGGGCTGCGCGTCGAGGCGCGCGCGCCCGATGGCCTGGTCGAGGCCTTCTCGATGGCCGAGGCCAAGTCCTTCAACCTCTGCGTGCAATGGCACCCCGAATGGCAGGCCGCGCAGAACCCGATCTCGCTGCGCCTGTTCAAGGCCTTCGGCGCCGCCTGCCAGTCGTTCCGCGATCGCCACCGGGAGCCGCACCGCGACCCGGACCGTTAGGTGCGTTCCACCCTGCCCTGACGCTCGGCCCGACCGCAATCAATCCCGATTGCGGCCAACGAAACCAACAGGTGATCCCATGGTGGACAAGAACAACTTCAATTTCAGCGACCTCGAACAGTGGCTCAATGATCGCCGCGTGACCGAGATCGAGTGCCTGGTGCCCGACCTCACCGGCGTGGCCCGCGGCAAGATCCTGCCGCGCGAGAAATTCACCGAAGACCGCGGCATGCGGCTGCCCGAGGCCATCGTCGCGATCGGCGTCACCGGCGAGTTCCCCGAGGAAGGCCCGTACTACGACGTGATCCACGCGACCGACCGCGACATGCACCTGCGCCCCGACCCGAGCACGGTGCGCATCGTGCCGTGGGCGGTCGACCCGACCGCGCAGGTCATCCACGACTGCTTCGACCGCGACGGCAAGATGATCCCGTACGCGCCGCGCTCGGTGCTGCGCAACATCTGCGACCTGTACGCCGCCGAGGGCTGGGACCCGGTGGTCGCGCCCGAGCTGGAGTTCTACCTGATCGAGCGCAGCACCGACCCGAACCAGCCGCTGCGCCCGCCGAAGGGCCGCAGCGGCCGGGCCGAGACCTCGCGCCAGGCGTATTCGATCGACGCGGTGAACGAGTTCGACCCGCTGTTCGAGGACATCTACGCCTACTGCGAGCAGATGGAGCTGAACGTCGACACGCTGATCCACGAGGTGGGCGCGGGCCAGATGGAGATCAACTTCTTCCACGACCACCCGCTGGGCCTGGCCGACGAGGTGTTCTTCTTCAAGCGCACGATCCGCGAGGCCGCGCTGCGCCACGAGATGTACGCCACCTTCATGGCCAAGCCGATGGCCAACGAGCCGGGCAGCGCGATGCACGTGCACCAGAGCATCGTCAGCAAGCTGACCGGCAAGAACATCTTCAGCAACGAGGACGGCTCGCCGTCGAAGGAGTTCTTCTGGTACATCGGCGGGCTGCAGAAGTACACGCCGGCGGCGATGGCGCTGTTCGCGCCGTACGTCAACTCGTACCGCCGGCTCGCGCGCTCGACCGCGGCGCCGATCAACATCCAGTGGGGCACCGACAACCGCACGGTGGGCATCCGCTCGCCGGTGGCGACACCGGCGGCACGCCGGGTCGAGAACCGCGTGATCGGCGCCGACGCGAACCCGTACGTGGCGCTCGCGGCGACGCTGGCCTGCGGCTACCTCGGCATCAAGAACAGGATCGAGCCGGCGGCCGAGTGCAAGGGCGACGCCTACCTGTCGGAGTACCAGCTGCCGCGCTCGCTGAGCGAGGCGCTGGGCTGGCTCGCGGATGAGAAGGACCTGCACGACGTGCTGGGCAAGCCGTTCATCACCGTCTACTCCGAGATCAAGGAGATCGAGCACGACGAGTTCATGAAGGTGATCTCGCCGTGGGAGCGCGAGCACCTTCTCCTTCACGTCTGACCTGGAGATCCAGATGAGCACCACGCAACGCAGCACCCAGGAATGGCAGGCCGCCGACACGGCGCATTACCTGCACCCGTTCACCGACTACAAATCGCTCGCGGCCAAGGGCTCGCGCATCATCACCAAGGCCGACAACATCTACCTGTGGGACAGCGAGGGGAACAAGATCCTCGACGCGATGTCCGGCCTGTGGTGCGTCAACGTCGGCTACGGCCGGCAGGAGCTGATCGACGCGGCCACCGCGCAGCTGAAGCAGTTGCCGTTCTACAACTCGTTCTTCCAGACCGCGACACCGCCGGCGATCGAGCTGGCCGAGCTGCTGGCGCAGGTGACGCCGCCGCAGTTCAAGCATGTGTTCTTCAGCGGCTCCGGCTCCGAGGGCAACGACACCGTGGTGCGCATGGTGCGCCGCTACTGGGACGTGCTCGGCCAGCCCGAGCGCACGGTGATCATCAGCCGCAACAACGCGTACCACGGCTCGACGATGGCCGGCGCCTCGCTCGGCGGCATGAGCGGCATGCATGCGCAGGGCGGGCTGCCGATCCCGGGCATCGTGCACATCGAGCAGCCGTTCTGGTTCGAGAACGGGCAAGGCATGAGCCGCGAGACCTTCGGCGTGCGCGCGGCCGACTGGCTCGAAGCGAAGATCCTCGAGGTGGGCGCCGACAAGGTGGCCGCCTTCATCGGCGAACCGGTGCAAGGCGCGGGCGGCGTGATCGTGCCGCCGTCGAGCTACTGGCCGGCGATCCAGCGCATCTGCGACAAGCACGGCATCCTCGTCGTGTCCGACGAGGTCATCACCGGCTTCGGGCGCACCGGCCGCTGGTTCGGCTGCGAGACCATGGGCTTCAAGCCCGACCTGATGACCTTCGCGAAGGGCGTGACCTCGGGCTACATCCCGCTCGGCGGCGTGATGGTCGGCGACCGCATCGCGAAGGTGCTGATCGAGCAAGGCGGCGAGTTCAACCACGGCTACACCTACTCCGGGCACCCGGTGGCCTGCGCGGTGGCGCTGGCGAACATCCGGCTGATCCAGCGCGAGGGGCTGGTCGACCGCGTGCGCGACGAACTCGGCCCGCATCTTGCAGCGCGCTTTGCCGAACTCGGCGAGCACCCGCTGGTGGGCGAGGCGCAGACCTGCGGAATGATGGGCGCGCTGCAACTGGTCAAGGACAAGGCGTCGAACCGGGTGTTCGACAGCGCGCTCGAAGTGGGCATGGTGTGCCGCGGCCACTGCTTCGGCAACGGGCTGATCATGCGCGCCGTCGGCGACCGGATGATCGTCGCGCCGCCGCTGGTGATGACGATCGCGCAGCTCGACGAGATGGTCGCGCTGATCCGCAAGTGCCTCGACCTCACGCTCGCCGACGTCAAGCAGCGCGGCTGGATCTGATTTCACGCCTGGAGTTTTTCAACATGAAGGACATGACCATGAAGCAGATGTTCAACGCGCTGGGCTTCGCGTTCGCCGCGACCGCGATGCTGTGGGGTACGCAAGCCTTCGCGCAGGAGGAAGAAAAGGTCCTGAACATCTACAACTGGTCTGATTACATCGCCGAGGACACGCTGGCCAACTTCGAGAAGGAGACCGGCATCAAGGTGCGCTACGACAATTTCGACAACAACGAGATCGTCCATGCCAAGCTGGTCGCCGGCAAGAGCGGCTACGACGTGGTGGTGCCTTCGTCGTACTGGGCCAAGCTGCAGGCCGATGGCGGGCTGTTGCGCAAGCTCGACAAGGCCCAGCTGCCCAACCTGAAGAACCTCGACCCGCAGATCCAGGCGACGCTCGCCAAGCTCGACCCGGGCAACGACTACATGGTGAACTGGCTGTGGGGTTACACCACCGTGGGCATCAACGTCGACAAGGTGAAGGCGGCGCTGGGCAGCCTGCCGATGCCCGACAACGCCTGGGATCTGGTCTTCAAGCCCGAGTACATCAGCAAGCTGAAATCGTGCGGCGTGTCCTTCCTCGATTCGCCGACCGACGTGGTGCCGGCCGCGATGCACTACCTGGGCAAGGCGGCCTTCTCGCGCAACGCGGGCGACTACCAGGCGGTGCCGGAGCTGCTGAAGAAGATCCGCCCCTCGGTGACCTTGTTCAGCTCGTCGGGCTACATCAACGACATGGCCAACGGCTCGATCTGCGTGGCGCTGGGCTGGTCGGGCGACATCAACATCGCGCGCCAGCGCGCGATCGACAGCAAGAGCGGGCAGAAGATCGAGGCGCTGATCCCGAAGACCGGCGGCGTGCTGTTCTTCGACACGATGGTGATCCCGGCCGATGCGCCGCACCCGGGCAATGCGCACAAGTTCATCAACTACATCATGAAGCCCGAGGTCGACGCGAGCCTGACCAACAAGGTGTTCTACGCCAACCCGAACAAGGAATCGCGCAAGTTCATCAAGCCCGAGATCGCGAACAACCCGACGGTGTTCCCGAGCGATGCCGAGATGCAGAAGATGGCGCTGCCGGACGCGGTGACCAACGACATCCGGCGCACGATGACGCGCATCTACACCTCGTTCAAGACCGGCGTCTGATCGGAGCGGCGATGACCAGCACACCGCAAGCCGGTTTCCTGCGCATCGACGACGTAGTGAAGGATTTCGGCGGCGGTGCCGTCGCGGTCAACCACGTCAGCGTCGACATTGCCAAGGGCGAGATCTTCGCGTTGCTCGGCTCATCCGGCTGCGGCAAGACGACGCTGCTGCGCATGCTGGCCGGCTTCGAGACGCCGACCTCGGGGCGCATCGTGCTCGACGGCAAGGACCTCGCGGGCCTGCCGCCGTATGCGCGGCCCTTGAACATGATGTTCCAGTCGTACGCGCTGTTCCCGCACCTGACGGTGTGGGACAACATCGCCTTCGGCCTGCGACGCGACAAGCTGCCGGCGGCCGAGGTCGCCGCCCGCGTGGAGGCGATGCTGAAGCTGGTGCAGCTGACCAAGTACGGCAAGCGCAAGCCGCACCAGCTGTCGGGCGGCCAGCAGCAGCGGGTGGCGCTGGCGCGCAGCCTCGCGAAGAAGCCGCAGCTGCTGCTGCTCGACGAGCCGCTGGGCGCGCTCGACAAGAAGCTGCGCGAGGAAACGCAGATCGAACTGGTGAACATCATCGAGGAGGTCGGCGTGACCTGCGTGATGGTGACGCACGACCAGGAAGAGGCGATGACGATGGCCTCGCGGATCGCGGTGATGAGCGAGGGGCGCTTCCTGCAGGTGGGCGCCCCGGCCGACATCTACGAGACGCCGGCGACGCGCTTCGTGGCCGACTTCATCGGCAACGTGAACCTGATGGACGGCGCGGTGACGGTCGACCAGCCCGACCATGTGGTGATCAGCTGCGCCGATTGCACGCACTACGTGGGGCACGGCATCACCGGCACCGAAGGCATGGAGGTGACGGTGGCGCTGCGCCCCGAGAAGATCCAGCTGTCGCGCGATGCACCGGCTGGCGAGCACGGCCCGCACAACCGGACCCGCGGCAAGGTCAAGAACCTCGCGTACTTCGGCAGCTTCACGGTCTTTCACATCCAGCTGCCGAGCGGGGCGATGCTGAAGGTCAGCCAGAACAACTCCGAGCGGCATCGGGATGACGTGATCACCTGGGACGACGAAGTCTGGGCGCATTGGTCTCCGTCTGCTCACGTGGTGTTGACGCAATGACAACCCACCCGCGCCCCGTTTGCCCTGAGCCTGTCGAAGGGCCCGCACTCGCGGCACGAGGGCTTCGACAAGCTCAGCCCGACCCTTCGACAAGCTCAGGGCGAACGGAGTTTCTTTGCACCCACCCGCGCCTTTGCAAAACCAGCGTGCCACAAGAAGGAGCGAATCAATGAAGGCTCCAACCTGGTGGAGAGGAAGAAGCGCCGTCATCGGCATCCCCTACGCGTGGCTGCTGCTGTTCTTCCTCGCCCCGTTCCTGATCGTGCTGAAGTACAGCCTGTCCGAGATGGGCGCCGTGACCCCCAACGACCTGACGAGCGTGGTCGACGGGGCGCTGAAGATCACCCTCAAGTTCGCCAACTACACCTTCCTCGCGAGCGACAAGCTCTACGTCACCGCCTACTGGTCCAGCGTCAAGTTCGCGTTCGTCACCACCGTGCTTTGCCTGGCGATCGGCTACCCCTTCGCGTATTTCATGGCCCGCGCGAAGCAGAGCCTGCAACCCGCGCTGCTGATGCTGGTGATGCTGCCCTTCTGGACCTCGTTCCTGCTGCGCGTCTACGCCTGGAAAGGCCTGCTCGAGGAAGGCGGCTGGGTGCATCGCATCGTCGTCGGGCTCGGGCTCGACCAGCTGCTGGTGCGCGCCGACATGATCGAGGTCGCCGGCAAGCTGATGAACACGCCCTTCTCGCTCGTGATCGGCATGACCTACACCTACCTGCCCTTCATGATCCTGCCCCTCTACGCGAACCTCGCGAAGATGGACCTGCGCCTGCTCGAAGCCGCGGCCGACCTCGGCGCCACGCCGTGGCAGGCGTTCTGGCGCATCACCGTGCCGCTCTCCAAGGCCGGGATCATCGCCGGCTCGATGCTGGTGTTCATCCCGTGCATCGGCGAATTCGTCACCCCCGAACTGCTCGGCGGGCCGCGCACGCTGATGATCGGCCGCGTGCTGTGGGACGAGTTCTTCAGCAACAACGACTGGACCATGGCCTCCACCGTCGCCGTCGTGCTGGTGCTGCTGATCGTGTTCCCGCTGGCGCTCTTCAACAAGTACCAGGTCGAAAGCCAGGAGCGCAGGCGATGAGCGGCACCGTGCACCCCAAGGCCGCCTGGTTCGGCCGCGCCTGGCTGGTCGGCGGCTTCCTGTTCCTCTACCTGCCCATCGTCACGCTCGTCATCTACTCGTTCAACGCGTCCTCGTTGCCCACCGTCTGGGGCGGCTTCACGCTCGACTGGTACGTCAAGCTGGCTGGCGACCGCGAGATGCTGTCCGGCCTGTGGCTCTCGCTGAAGATCGCCTTCCTCAGCGCCTGCGGCTCGGTGCTGCTCGGCACGCTGGCCGCCTTCTCGCTGGTGAAGTACCGGCGCTTCGCCGGCCGCACGCTGTTCAACGGCCTGGTCAACGCACCGCTGGTGATGCCCGAGGTGATCTGCGGCCTGTCGCTGCTGCTGATGCTGGTGTCGGTGCAGAAGGCCATCGGCTTCCCCGAGCGCGGGCTGATGACGATCTGGCTCGGCCACCTGCTGCTGGGCATCTCGTACGCCACCGTCGTCGTGCAGGCCCGCCTGCAGGACCTGAACCCGTCGCTCGAAGAAGCGGCCATGGACCTGGGCGCCCGGCCCTGGCAGGTGTTCACGCTGGTCACGCTGCCGATGATCGGCCAGGCGCTGGCCTCGGCCTGGCTGCTCACCTTCAGCCTGTCGCTCGACGACGTGGTGGTTTCGGCCTTTCTCTCCGGCCCGGGCGCCACGACCATGCCGCTGGTGATCTTCTCGCGCGCCCGCCTCGGCCTGAACCCGAGCGTCAACGCGGTCGCCACCGTGATCATCGTGATCGTCGCGGTGTGCGTGGCCGCGGCCAGCCTCTACATCGCGCGCGCCGAACGAAAGCGCATCGAGGAAATGAACGCGGCGCAACGAGGCGCCTGACTCCAGAACACCCCGAATCCAACCCCGAGGAGAAAACCGATGAAGTTCGCGAAGCTCTCGACCCTGGCGCTGGCCATTGCCGCCGCGTTGGCGGCACCCGCCCAGGCCCAGTCGAACAAGGAGTTGATGGACGAGCTGAAGGCGATGAAGCAGCGCATCGCCGACCTGGAGAAGAAGCTGGCCGAGAAGTCGGCCGCCGACGCGAAGCCCACGGAGAAGACACAAGAGAGGCAGTGGGGCATGACGCCGGAGCAGGCGCAGGATTTCAACCGCATCTCGGTCAAGACCGAGGCGCTGGAAGACGCGATGGAAGCGCAGGGGCTGAAGGGCCTGAAGATCGGCGGCTACTTCGACCCGACCTGGATCTACAACAAGAACCAGCACAGCGCCGGCTTCCAGTTCCTGAACCGCGTCTCGGACGACGGCTACAACTACGACAACGGCTACTTCGGCGTGGCGAACCTCGACTTCCAGAAGGAACTCGACGGCGGCACCAAGCTGCGCCTGACGCTGATGCCCAACCGCGGCGCCGGCTCCATCGCCGACCCGGACGGCAACTCGATCGTGCACGAGGCCTCGGCGTCGATCCCGATCGGTGACCTGCAGACGCGCTTCATCTTCGGCCAGATCCCCGACTGGTCGGGCTACGAGTACGTGCAAGGCCCGCTGACCAAGCTGGTCACGCGCGGGCTGCTGCTCGACTTCACCGAGCCGACGGTCTACACCGGCGCCGGCCTGGAGTTCATCCGCGGCAAGTGGGACATCAAGGCCGTGCTGGCCAACTACAACAAGACGAAGAACGGCGCGAACCACAAGGCGCCGGTGCTCGCCTACCGCGTCGACTACTCGAAGGGCGAGTTCAACGGCTTCGGCTTCGCCGGCGTGCACGGCAAGGCCGGCAACTTCTCCGAAAGCGCGATCGATCCGAACACGCTCGAGGTGATCCCGCAGGACGACACCCGCCTCGACCTGTTCGAGATCGACGGCTACTTCATCCGCGGCGACTGGACGGTGCAGGGCCAGATCGGCGTCGGCCGGCAGCGCGATGCGTCGATCGTGCCGGCGGCCGACGGCAGCTTGCGCGACGCGAAGTGGTGGGGCCTGTCGGCGCTCGCGGCCTACAAGTTCGAGCCGCGCTTCGAGGGCGTGGTGCGGGCCGACTACATCAACAACAAGAAGAACGGCGGCGGGCTGCTGCAGTACTCGGTCGCGGACGACCGCAACGGCATCGGCCCCGACCCGGCGCTGGGCTGCGCGCCGGGTACGCTGGTCGACGGTTGCGACGAAGGCGCGAACCGCTATGCGCTGGCGGTCGGCTTCAACTACCTGATGACCCGCAACACGACCCTGAAGGCCGAATACCGGCTCGATCGCGCGACACTGCCGGTGTTCATCGACGCCAACGACGGCAGCTACAAGAAGAGCAACCACCTGCTGGGCGCGTCGGTCGTGGTGTCATTCTGATCAAGGATCCGACGAAGGAGACAACATGGCTTCGATCGACTGGACCTCGCGCGCAGCGGCGCAGCAATTCGACGGCCGCGCCTTCATCGGCGGCCAGCGCGTCGCGGCCCTCGCGGGCGAGACCTTCGGCTGCGTCTCGCCGCTCGACGGCCGCACGCTGACGCAGGTGGCGCGCGGCCAGGCGGCTGATGTGGATGCGGCGGTGCAGTCGGCGCGCCGCGCCTTCGACGACGGCCGCTGGTCGCGCAAGGCGCCGGCGCAGCGCAAGAAAGTGCTGCTGCGCTTCGCCGAGCTGATCCTGGGCGCCAAGGAAGAACTGGCGCTGCTCGAGACGCTCGACATGGGCAAGCCGATCAAGTACAGCCTGAGCGTCGACGTGCCGTCCACCGCCCGCTGCATCGCCTGGTATGCCGAGGCGGTCGACAAGATCTACGACGAGATCGCGCCGACGCCGCACAGCGCGCTGGCGCTGATCACGCGCGAGCCGATGGGCGTGATCGGCGCGATCGTGCCGTGGAACTACCCGATGATCATGGCCTCGTGGAAGCTCGGCCCGGCGCTCGCCGCCGGCAACAGCGTGGTGCTGAAGCCGAGCGAAAAATCCCCGCTGACCGCGCTGCGCCTGGCCGAGCTCGCGCTGCAGGCCGGCCTGCCCGACGGCGTGTTCAATGTGGTGCCGGGCTACGGGCACGAGGCCGGCGAGGCGCTCGCGCTGCACCTGCAGGTCGACGCGATCGGTTTCACCGGCTCGACGCGCGTGGGCCGCAAGATGCTCGACTACGCCGGGCGCAGCAACCTGAAGCGGGTCTACAACGAGCTGGGCGGCAAGTCGGCCTTCGTCGTGTTCCCCGATTTCGACGACCTCACGCGTGCCGCGCAGACGGTGGCCGGCAGCATGTTCTTCAACCAGGGCGAGTCGTGCAATGCGCCGTCGCGGGTGTTCGTGCACGAGAGCATCGCCGACGATTTCGTGAAGACGGTGACGGCCGAGGCGCCGAAGTACCAGCCGGGCAATCCGCTCGATGCCGGCACCGAGCTGGGTGCGCTGGTCGACGACACGCAACTGCGCACGGTGATGGGCTACATCGACGCCGGCCAGTCCGAGGGCGCCCGGCTCGCGGCGGGTGGCCGGCAGGTGCGGCAGGACAGCGGCGGGTACTTCGTCGAGCCGACGGTGTTCGACGGCGTGACCAACGCAATGAAGATCGCGCGCGAGGAGATTTTCGGGCCGGTGCTCTCGGTGATCCGCTTCAAGACCGAGGAAGAGGCCGTCGCGATGGCGAATGACAGCGCGTACGGGCTGCAGGCCAGCGTGTGGAGCAGCAACATCAACCGCGCGCACCGGGTGGCGCGGGCGCTGCGCGCCGGCACGGTGCACGTGAATCAGTACGACGAAGACGACATCACGGTGCCGTTCGGCGGATTCAAGCAGAGCGGGAACGGGCGCGACAAGTCGCTGCATGCGTTCGACAAGTACACCGAGCTGAAGACGACCTGGATACGGCTCGATTGACCGGAGAACCGCGATGAACCACTCGCAGAACGAACAGCTGATGGCCCGCAAGGCCGCCGCCACGCCGCGCGGCGTCGGCGTGATGGGCACCTTCTTCGCCGACCATGCCGAGAACGCCGAGCTGTGGGATATCGAAGGCCGGCGCTTTCTCGACTTCGCCGGCGGCATCGCGGTGATGAACACCGGCCACCGCCACCCGAAGGTCATCGCGGCGATCGAGGCGCAGCTCAAGCGCTTCACGCACACCTGCTACCAGGTCGTGCCTTATGAGGGCTACATCGCGCTGGCCGAGCAGCTCAATGCGCTGACACCCGGCCGCCACGCGAAGAAGACCGCCTTCTTCAGCACCGGCGCCGAGGCGATCGAGAACGCGGTGAAGATCGCCCGCGCCCACACGAAGCGCGCTGGCGTCATCGCGTTCGGCGGCGCTTTCCACGGGCGCAGCATGTTCGCCGTGGCACTGACCGGCAAGGTGCAGCCGTACAAGGCCGGCTTCGGCCCGTTCCCGCCCGAGATCTACCACGCGCCCTTCCCCGCCGAAGGCACCAACCTCGCCGACATGCAGAAGGCGGTGCACCACCTGTTCAAGGCCGACATCGAGGCCTCGCGCGTCGCGGCCATCGTGTTCGAGCCGGTGCAGGGCGAAGGCGGCTTCAACATCATCCAGGCCGAGGCGCTGCGCTGGCTGCGCGCGCTGTGCGACGAGCACGGCATCGTGCTGATCGCCGACGAGGTGCAGACCGGGTTCGGCCGCACCGGCCGGCTGTTCGCGATGGAGCACTTCCCCGACGTGCTGCCCGACATCCTCGTCAGCGCCAAATCGCTGGCCGCCGGGCTGCCGCTGTCGGCGGTGACCGGCCGCGCCGAGATCATGGACGCGCCCGCGCCGGGCGGCCTCGGCGGCACCTACGCCGGCAACCCGCTGGCGATTGCCGCCGCGCATGCGGTGATCGGCGTGATGCACGACGAGCAGCTGCCCGCACGCGGCCAGGCGCTCGGCGACCGGCTGAAGGCGGCGCTGAACGAGTTGCGCCCCGCGCTGCCGCAGATCGTCGACGTGCGCGGGCTGGGGGCGATGGTCGCGGTCGAGTTCAACCGCGCCGGCACGGACGAACCCGATGCCGCGTTCACGAAGCAGGTGCAGGCCGAAGCGCTGCAGCGCGGGCTGATCCTGCTGAGCTGCGGCGTCAATGCCAACGTGATCCGCTTCCTGTTCCCGCTGACGATTCCCGACGTGCATTTCGCCGAGGCGATCGCGATCCTGCAGGCGTCGCTGCGGGCCGCTGCCGCCTCCGCATGAAGGAGCTTCGCGAACGGCTGCAGGCCGAGGGTGTCCACACGCTGGTCGCGCAATTCACCGACGTGCATGGCGTCGCCAAGGGCAAGTACGTGCCGCTCGCGCACCTGGAGAGCCTGCTGGCCGAAGGCGCGGGCTTTGCCGGCCCGTCGATCTGGGGCACGGGGCTGCCGCGCACCGGCCCGCGCTCGGAGTACTACGGCCGCGGCCAGCCCGAGACAGCCCGAGCGCTGCCGTGGATGCCGGGCTATGCGCGCATCGTCTGCGACGGCTTCGTGGCCGGCGAGCCGTTCGACGCCTGCCCGCGCCAAGTATTGAAGCGCCAGGTGGCGCGGCTCGCGCAACGGGGCTGGACGCTGCGCACCGGCATCGAGCCGGAGTTCTTCCTGCTGCGTCGCACCGCCGAAGGCATCGCGCCGGCCGATGCGCAGGATGCGCTCGACAAGCCGTCGTACGACCTGAAGACGCTGCCGCGCCAGGCCGCCTTCTTGCACGAGCTGTCCGAGGCGCTGACCGCCTGCGGCCTCGACGTGTTCCAGGTCGACCACGAGGATGCGCACGGCCAGTACGAGCTGAACTTCCACCATGCCKATGCACTGACGAGCGCCGATCACCTGATGCTGTTCAAGATGGCCGCGCAGGCGCTGGCCGAGCGGCATGGCAGCCTCTTCTCGATGATGCCCAAGCCGTTCGCGAACCAGCCGGGCAGCGGCATGCACTTTCATGTGTCGATGTGGGCCGGTGGCGACTGCGTGTTCGCCGACCGACAGCAGCCGCTGTCGACGCTGGCCGGGCATTTCATCGCCGGCGTGCTGGCGCATTCGGCCGCGCTGTGCGCGCTGGCCGCGCCGACCGTCAACAGCTACAAGCGGCTGGTGGTCGGCGAATCGCTGTCCGGCACCAGCTGGGCGCCCGCCTACGTGGCGCACGGGCCGAACAACCGGACGGCGCTGGTGCGCACGCTGGGCGGCCGCTTCGAATGGCGCGTGCCGGATGCATCGGCCAACCCGTACCTCGCGACGGCTGCGCTGATTGCCGCCGGGCTCGATGGCATCGAGCGCGAGCTCGATCCGGGGCCGGCGTGCACCGAGGATCTTTTCCAGCTGAGCCTTGCGCAGATCCGCGAGCGCGGCATCGGGCTGCTGCCGCAGAGCCTGGGCGACGCGGTCAACGCGCTCGAGGCCGACGAGGTGGTCCGCGAGGCCTTGGGCGAGACGCTGTCAGCCGAGTTCATCCGCCTGAAGCGCGCCGAGTGGACGGAGTACGCGCGCCATGTGAGCGGCTGGGAGATTGCGCGGTACGCTTCGGCGTTCTGAGCACCTCCCCTCCTTTTCTTTCGCCCACGCCTCCTGAATGAACTCCTCTTCGTCGGCCGCCTCGGCCAGCCACCGCGTGCACGCGCCGTGGATCGCCTACCTCTGCCTCGGCAGCTCGATGGCCCTGGTGGGCAGCTACGTGGGGCTGTCGAAGCTGCTGCTGGCGGTGTTCCCGGTCTTCCTGCTGGCCTGGCTGCGCTTCGGCATGGCGGCGGTCGCGATGGTCGGCTGGGTGCGGCGCCAGCCGGGCGAGGCGCCGCTGAGCCGGCACGACCGCATCCTGCTGTTCTTCGAATCGTTCTTCGGCAACTTCCTGTTCTCGATCTGCATGCTGTTCGGTGTCGGCATGAGTTCGGCGCTGGCCGCCGGCGTGATCATGGCGGCGATCCCGGCGGCGGTGGCGATCCTGTCGCGGCTGTTCCTGAAGGAGCGCATCCAGCCGCGCGTCGCCGCGGGCATTGCATGCGCGGTGGGCGGCATCGCGCTGGTCTCGGTGGTGGCGCACGGCGGTGAGGACAAGGGCAGCTCGCTGCTGGGCAACCTGCTGCTGTTCGGCGCGGTGCTGTGCGAAGGCTCGTACGTCGTGATGGGCAAGAAGCTCGCCGGCAATGTCTCGGCCAAGCGCATCAGCGCGCTGGTGAACCTGTGGGGGCTGGCGCTGGTGACGCCGCTCGGGCTGTGGCAGGCGATGTCGTTCGACTTCGGCGCGGTGCTGCCGGGTGCATGGTCGCTGCTGCTGTTCTATTCGCTGGCGGCCAGCATGGTGACGGTGTGGCTGTGGATGACCGGGCTGCGCCACGTGCCGGCCTCATCGGCGGGGATCTTCACGGTGCTGCTGCCGATCAGCGCGGCGGCGGTCGGCGTGATCTTCCTCGGCGAGCGGATCAGCGCGACGCAGGCGGCCGCGTTCGGGCTGGCGATCGCCGGCGTGCTGCTGGCGACCTGGCCGTCGCGCTCAGGCCGGAACTGACTCGCCCCCCGCGATGCGCGCGACCTCGCGCGCCGGCTCGGTCTTGAGCTTGTGGTCCGACCACACCTGGCGCCAGCGGCGCGCGCCGGGCAGCCCGTTGCGCAGCCCCAGCATGTGCCGCACGACGCGTGACCACGGCTCGCCGCGCAGGCCGACGCGCTCCATGTAGTCGACCATCTGCCGCTCGATCGCCGCGCGGTCCAGTTCGTGATGCGGCGTGCCGAAGAAGAGCTCGTCCCACTGCGACATCAACCAGGGGTTGTGATACGCCTCGCGGCCCAGCATCACGCCGTCGAGGTGCTGCAGCTGCTCGGTGATCTGCTCCTGCGTGGTGACACCGCCATTGAGCACGATCGTCAGGTGCGGGAAATCGCGTTTCAGGTGGTGCACCGTCTCGTAGCGCAGCGGCGGCACCTCGCGGTTCTCCTTCGGGCTGAGCCCCTTCAGCCACGCATTGCGTGCATGCACGATGAAGACCTCGCAGCCGGCTTCGGCGATCTGGCCGACGAAGTCGCGCACGAATTCGTAGCGCTCGTCCTGGTCGATGCCGATGCGGTGCTTGACCGTCACCGGGATCGACACCGCATCGCGCATCGCCTTGACGCTGTCAGCCACCAGCGCCGGCTCGTTCATCAGGCAGGCGCCGAAGGCCCCGCGCTGCACGCGCTCGCTGGGGCAGCCGCAGTTCAGGTTGACCTCGTCGTAGCCCCATTGCTCGGCCAGCTTCGCGCAGAACGCCAGGTCGGCCGGCTCGCTGCCGCCGAGCTGCAAGGCCACCGGGTGCTCCTCGGCGTTGAAGTCGAGGTGCCGCGGGCGGTCGCCATGGATCAGCGCGCCGGTGGTCACCATCTCGGTGTAGAGCCGGGTGTGCTTCGTCAGCAGGCGATGGAAGTAGCGGCAGTGGCGGTCGGTCCAATCCATCATGGGAGCGACGGACAGGCGCCAGGGGGAAGCGTTGGAGGTGTTCACGGGGGGTGGGTGCCTGGCCTGTACGAGGAGACGCAGGCGATGGGACTCTCGGAGAAAGGGGTGCATTGTCCCAAAACCGGCCTCACCCCGGTGCGAACGATGCGGCTGATGCGTTTTGAGGCATGCAACTGACAGCTCCAGACAGCGCTCGGGAATACTGTACGTTTGTACAGTTCGTCGCTACGATGCATCGCTCCTCGACTCCGCCGAATGACAGCCATGAACCCCGACATCACTTCTGAAAACTGGGCGCTGAAGTGCGCCGAGCGCCTGCAGGAACAGTGGCCGCGCGTCGACCGCAGCGACCTCGAACACCTCGCCTGGGCGCTGATCTCCGAGCCCTATTGGCAGGGCATGGACCCGAGTGATGCCGCGCTCGAATGGCTGCAGCAAGGCGTGTCCGTGCAACGCGATGCGCGCCCCGAAGCCAGCAACGATCCGCTGCTGCCGTGCAGCCGCTGAAGCCTCAGGCCCGCCCGGCCGCGAGCGCGATGCCCTGCGTGAAGCGCGGCAGCAAGGGCATCGGCAGGTCGTGCCCCATGCCGTCGATCAGGTCGAGCTCGGCACCGGCGATCTTGCGGGCCAGGTCGTGCCCGGCCGCCACCGGCACCAGCGGGTCGGCCTGGCCGTGGATCACGCGGCACGGCAGCTTCACGCCCTCCAGGCGCCGGCTGCGGTCACCATCGGCCGCAATCGCGACCAGCTGGCGTGCCGTGCCCGCGGGGCGGTATGCGCGGTCCACTGCGGCGCGCAGCCTGGCCTGCATCCAGGCCGGATCGGGCCGGTACGCCGGGCTGCCGATCAGGTGCATGAAGCGGCCCAGGTGCGCCGCGACCGAGGCCGGGTCGCGCGGGTTCTCGGGCCGGCTCAGCAGCGCACGCCGCACCTCGGGCGTGGCCATCGGCAGGCGGCGCGAGCCGGTGCTCGTCATCATCAACGTCAGGCTCTTCAGGCGCTGCGGATGATGGATGGCCATCAGCTGCGCCACCATGCCGCCCATCGACGCGCCGCACACATGGGCCTGCGCGATGCCCAGCGCATCGAGCACGCCGATGGCATCGTCGGCCAGCGCGCGCAACGGGTACGGCGGGCGGATCGGCAGGTGGAAGGCGAACTTCATCGCGGCCATCGGCACGTTTGGCACGCCCAGCTGATCGAAGCCCTGGCTCAGCCCGACATCGCGGTTGTCGAAGCGGATCACGCGGAAGCCGCGCGCCACCAGCATCTGCACCAGCTCGTCGGGCCAGGCGGTGAGCTGCATGCCCAGGCCCATCACCAGCAGCAGCGGCTCGCCGTTCGGCGAACCGTGGTCTTCGACCTCGAGCGAGATGCCGTTGGCCGCGAGCTTCATGCGCCGACCGTCTTGAAGAACCACTTGCGCGCGCCGGCGGCCTCGAAGCGCTTCCAGTGCGCCGGGTCCTGCGCGAGCCGGTCGGCGATCGCGTAGAGCGCCAGCGGGTTCACGCCCATGCCGATGTGGCTCGCATGCACCTCGATGTTCTCGGCCAGCGGAGAGTCTTCGTTGATGCTGCATTGCCACGCGACGACGCCGTCGGTGCGCGAGTAGATCGACGTGGTCGGCACCGGCGGCGGGCGGCGCACCTGTTCGAGCAAGGCCGGGTCGTGCACGCTCTGGCCGCTGACCCATTCGTAGAGGCGCCAGGCGTTGGTGGCACGCGGGTGGCCGGTGAACGGCGTGCCCAGCGTGATCACGCAGCGCGTCTGCTGCGGGCGCTCTTTCGCGACCTCGCGCGCATACACGCCGCCGAGGCTCCAGCCGATCAGGCTGACCGGCTGCTGGTGGCGGCGGTGCAGCAGGTCGACCATCTCGACGCAGCGTTCGAGCACCCCCTCGCGCGGACCGAAGTTGAAGCCCTGCTCCCATGGGTACGGCACGTAGCCGCGGTCGCGCAGAAAGTTGCGCAGCGGCACGGTCGTGAAATCGGCCGCGGCGAGGCCGGGGAAGACGAGCACCGGGTGGCCGTCGCCCGGCGGCAGCTTGTCGAGCGCCCGGTTCAGCACCGGCGACGACGCGAGCATCGCCGCGAACTCCCAGGGCGCGCGCCCTTCGAGCATCAGGAGCAAGGCGTTGGGGGCCTTCAGGTCATTCCGGGCGTCGGGGGAGGACTGCTGCGCGCCGTCACGAGGCATGGTGGGAGGCCGCATCGGGCCGTCGTGAATACGCTTGCATCTTAGTGGGCAATCAGCGGGCGGCGGCGGCTTTGGCTGGAGCCTTGGCCCTAGGTTTGGGCGCGGCCTTCGGTCTGGGTTTTGGTGTCGGCTTCGGTGTCACCTTGGCGACAGGTTCGCTGGTGGCCGGCAGCGCCAGCAGCTCGGCCAGCGCTTCTTCCAGGTGCGTCGCGAGCTCGGCCACCTCGGGCATCGCCTTCGCGCACGCCATCAGCCCGAAATCCAGCGATTCGTCGTAGCTCTGCACCGTGATGTTGAGCGCGACGCCGTGCACGACGATCGAGGCCGGGTAATTGGTCAGCATGCGCGCGCCGGCAATGTAGAGCGGAAATGCCGGGCCGGGCACGTTCGAGATCACGACGTTGGCGATCGGCGGGATGCGGTCGGCCACCCGGGCCTTGCCGTACAGCGAGGTGATGGTGCTCATCAGCCACGGCACGCCGAGCGATGGGAAATCGGTGGGCATCAGGCTCTTGACGCTGCCGAGCGTGGATTTCATCGCGGCGCTGGCGGCCTGCACGTAGCGCAGGCGCTCCATCGGGTCGGCGATGTGGGTGCCGAGGTTCACGACCGTCATCGAGGCCTGGTTGTTCGCGGTCGTGTCGCCGGCCGCGCGGGTCGACACCGGCACCGCCGCCACCATCGACTTGCGCGGCAGCGGGCCGTGCTGAAGGAAGTGCCGCCGCAGCGCGCCGCCGCACAGCATCAGCACGACGTCGTTCAGCGTCGCGCCGTGCGCGCGGCGCAGCGCCTTGATCTGCGCGATCGGCAGGCTGACGCCGGCGAACGCGCGGCCGGCGGTCACCGAGGCGTTGAGCCGGGTGCGCGGCGCGAGGGCCATCGGCGCCTCACCGGACGGGTTGCGCAGCTTCGCCACCTTGCCGGCCACCTGCCCTGCCACCTGAGAGAGCGCGCCCACCGTCGACGGCAAGGCCTTCACCAGCTTGCCGTACTGCTGCAGCTGGTTCGCGAGCACGCCGCTCAGCATACCGGCGAGACCGATGTCGAGCTTCTTCGCGGGGTGTGCCTCGCGCTCGATGTCGCGCGGCGTGGCCTGCACGTCGAGGATGGCCTGGGCCAGCGCGATCGCGGCCTGGCCGTCGACAGCGGCGTGGTGCAGCTGCGTGTAGAGGGCGACGCGCTTCTCCTTGTTCGGCCCCGGCGCGAGGCCTTCGAAGACGTGGAATTTCCACAGCGGGCGTTCGCGGTCGAGCAGCACGGGGTGCAGCTGGCTGACCTGCGCATCGAGCTCGGCGAGCCCGCTGCCCTTCGGCAGCTTGATGCCGACGATGTGCTGCGTGAGGTCCGGTGTCGCATCGACCCACACCGGGTTGGCCAGGTTGAACGGCATCCACGCGAGCTTGCGGCTCAGCGGCGGCGCGAGCGGCAGCCGCGAGCCGATGTGGCGCCGCACGTCGGCGAGGAAGCTGCCCTTGTAGGCGGCAGGCAGCTCGAACACGTGCAACGCGCCGACGTGCATCGGCATCTCCGGCGTCTCCATGTAGAGGAAGGACGCGTCCAGACCGGACAGCTGCTTCATGGGCCTCTCCGTAGGGGTGAGGCTGATGCTAGGGCGCGGTTCACTCCGCGCCGCCCCGGGGAAGCCCTACTCGCCGAGCAGGCCGCGCAACGGATGCGCAAACGCCGGCCACGGGCTCTCGAAGAACCCCGCCATCATCGCCGGCGTCACGTCCTCGACGCGCGCCGGGTTCCAGCGCGGGCTGTGGTCCTTGTCGACCGCCAGCGCGCGGATGCCTTCCACCGTCTCGCTCGCCGCGCCGGGGCGCAGGTGGAAGCAGTGGCGCACCAGGTCGCGCTCCATGCGCAGGTCGTCGGCCAGCGTCATCGTGCGGGCGCGCCGCACCTGCTCCAGCGTCACCGCCATCATCAGCGGCGAGCGCTTGACCAGTGTTGCGAGCGTGGCCTGTGCCCAATCGCCGCCATCGCTGCGCAGCGATTCGATGATGTCGATCAACGACTCCGCCGCGAAGTGCCGGTCGATCGACGCGCGATCGAGCACCGTGGTCGCCGCCGGCGCCACCGCCCGCGCACGCACCGCAGCCTGCAGCTGTTCCGCGTTCTCGTGCGGTTGATCGACCAATGCCTCGACCAGCGCCGGCAGTTCGCCACTCGCCACGCACACATCCGCCAACCCGCAAGCGATCGCATCGCCCGCGCCGAGGATCTGCCCCGTCAGCGCCAGGTACTCGCCCAGCCGCCCCGCGCAGCGCGCGAGGAACCAGCCGCCACCCACATCCGGGAACAGCCCGATGTGCGTCTCAGGCATCGCCATCTTCGTGCGCTCGGTCACCACGCGCAGCGAAGCGCCCTGCGAGATCCCCATGCCACCGCCCATCACGATGCCGTCCATCAGCGCGACGTAGGGCTTCGGGTAGCTGTGGATCAGGTGGTTGAGCGCGTATTCCTCGGTGAAGAAATCTTCCAGCTCCGGGTTGCCGGCCAGCGCCGCCTGGTGGAAGAAGCGGATGTCGCCGCCGGCGCAGAAGGCCACGCCCTTGCCTTCCAGCGTCGCGCCGCGCACGAGCACGGCCTGCACGGCCGCATCGTCGCGCCACGCCAGCAGCGCGCGCGTGATGTCGCGGATCATCGGCAGCGACAGCGCGTTCAGCGCCTGCGGCCGGTTCAGCGTCAGCAGGCCGATGCCGCCCTGCACTTTCGCGATGACGAATGACGAACTGGATGACGAACCGCTCATGCCCGCGCCTCCCGCAACCCGACCCATGCATTGACGAACAAGGTGCCCAGCACCAGGCTGCCGCCGACCATCACCGCCATCGACGGCTGCTCGCTGGTGCCGAGCCACGCCCACGCGATGCCGAACACGATCTCCAGCAGCGCCAGCAACGACATCTCCGGCGCCGGCAGGTGGCGCGCCAGGCGCACCGCCAGCACGCACGGGATCGCGAGCTGCACCAGCCCCAGCAGCCCGAGCAGCGCGACGTCGTGCACCGAGGCCTGCAGCGGCAGCGACAAGGGCAGCGTGACGATCGCCGAGATCAGCGAGCCCAGCAGCAAGGCCGGCACGAGGTCGACGCTCGTGCCGCTGCGCTGCAGCGTGTTCCAGTTGATCGCGCTCGCGATGGGCACGCCCAGCGCGACCAGCGTGCCGATCACGTGCTGCGGCTCCGAGCTGACGCCCTGCCCGTACATGTAGGCGATGCCCAGCCCGGCCAGCACGATCGCGGCCCAGGTGCGCCGCGCCACAGGGTGCCCGAGCGTGAAGCGCGCCAGCAGCGCGGTGATCAGCGGCGCGAGCGCCATCGTGATCAGCACGTTGGCCACCGTGGTCAGCGTGAGCGCCACCATGAAGCAGGTGAACATCACGCTCCACATCACGCTCGAGATCCACAGCGGCCGGCCACCCGCGCGCAGCAGCGCGAGCGTGCTGCGGCCGTGCGCCCAGGCGTAGTAGCCGCCCAGGCACACGAAGGTGGCCAGGCTGCGCCAGAACGTCACCTCGAAGCTGCGCGCCGATTCGAGCTGGCGCGTCACCACGCCGGCGATGCTCCACATCAGCGTGACGAGCAGCATGCCCGCCACCGCCCGCCCGTGGGTCATGTCACTCGGTGCGGGAAGCGCGCTTGCGGTCGTGTTCCTTCAGGTGGCGCTTGCGCACGCGGATCGACTTCGGCGTGATCTCGACCAGCTCGTCGTCGGCGATGAACTCGACGCCGTATTCCAGCGTCAGGATGATCGGCGGCGTGATCTTGATCGCGTCTTCCTTGCCGGACACGCGGAAGTTGGTCAGCTGCTTCGCACGCACCGCGTTGACGATCAGGTCGTTGTCGCGGCTGTGGATGCCGACGATCATGCCTTCATAGACCGGGTCGCCCGGCTTCACGAACATGCGGCCGCGGTCGTCCAGCTTGCCCAGCGCGTAGGTCACGATCTCGCCGTCGTCCTGGCTGATCAGCACGCCGTTCTTGCGGCCTTCGATGTCGCCCTTGAAGGCCTCGTAGCCGTCGAAGATGTTGCTGATCAGGCCGGTGCCGCGCGTCAGGTTCAGGAACTCGTTCTGGAAACCGATCAGGCCGCGCGCCGGGATCTTGTACTCGAGGCGCACGCGGCCCATGCCGTCCGGCTCCATGTTGACGAGATCGGCCTTGCGCTCGCCCATCGCCTGCATCACGGCACCCTGGTGCTGGTCTTCGACGTCGGCCGTCACCATCTCGATCGGCTCGTGGCGCTCGCCGTCGATTTCCTTGAAGACCACGCGCGGCTTGCTGACGGCCAGCTCGTAGCCCTCGCGGCGCATGGTTTCCAGCAGGATGGTCAGGTGCAGTTCGCCGCGGCCCGACACCTCGAAGATGCCGTCTTCGTCGGTTTCCTTGACCTTCAGCGCCACGTTGCTCTGCAGCTCGCGCTGCAGGCGGTCCCAGATCTGGCGGCTGGTGACGAACTTGCCTTCGCGGCCGGCCAGCGGCGAGTTGTTGACGCAGAAATTCATCGTCAGCGTCGGCTCGTCGACCTTCAGCATCGGCAGCGGCTTCGGGTCTTCGATGCTGGTCAGCGTGACGCCGATGCCGATGTCCTCGATGCCGTTGATCAGCACGATGTCGCCGGGGCCGGCTTCAGTGGCTTGCTGGCGCTCCAGGCCTTCGAACTTCAGCACCTGGTTGACGCGGGCGTTGAACGGCGTGCTGTCCGGGCCGCTGTACACGGCCACGTTCTGCATCGGCTTCAGCGTGCCCTGGTTGACCCGGCCGATGCCGATGCGGCCGACGTAGGTGGAGTAGTCGAGCGAGCAGATCTGCAGTTGCAGCGGGCCGGCCGGATCGCCTTCGTGCGCCGGCACGTGCTGCAGCACGGCGTCGAACAGCGGCGCCAGGTCGGTGCCGATCTCGCCGGGGTTGAGCGTCGCCCAGCCGTTCAGGCCCGATGCATAGATCACCGGGAAGTCGAGCTGCTCTTCGGTCGCGCCGAGCTTGTCGAACAGCTCGAAGGTCGCGTTGATCACGTAGTCGATGCGCGAACCGGGGCGGTCGACCTTGTTGACGACGACGATAGGCTTCAGGCCGAGCGCCAGCGCCTTCTTGGTGACGAAGCGGGTCTGCGGCATCGGGCCTTCGACCGCATCGACCAGCAGCAGCACGCTGTCGACCATCGACAGCACGCGCTCGACCTCGCCGCCGAAGTCCGCGTGCCCCGGGGTGTCGACGATGTTGACGTGCGTGCCCTTCCATTCCACCGCGCAGTTCTTCGCGAGGATGGTGATGCCGCGTTCCTTTTCGAGGTCGTTGCTGTCCATCACCCGTTCGGTGACCTTCTCGTTCTGGCGGAAGGTGCCGCTCTGGCGAAGCAGTTGGTCCACCAGCGTGGTCTTGCCATGGTCCACGTGGGCGATGATGGCGATGTTGCGGATCTGTCTTGTCATGACGTGCTCTCTGCGTTCAAGGTGTCTTCAGGAGGCCTTGCACCTCCACCGGGCTCAAGAGCCTCGTCGAAATCAGTTCTCCGGCGTCGACCCGGCCACTGCCGAGGAACGCACGGGGGTCGGGGCCGTAGACGCGGACCTGCTCCGCATCTGCCAGCGGCAGGCGGCGGCGCAGGCCGCTCAGGAATCGGCCGGCGTCTTCGTCGCCGAGTCGCACCACCGGCCAGTCGGCCAGCAGCGCATCGGCGTCGAGCAACGCGGCTTCGCGCTGTGCTTCATCCATCTCGGCCAGCTGCTCCAGCGTGAGCGCCTGGCCGAGCGTCAGCCCGCCGGTCTCGGTGCGGCGCAGTGCGGCCAGGTGGGCGCCGCAACCGAGTGCTTCGCCGATGTCTTCGGCCAGCGTGCGGATGTAGGTGCCCTTCGAGCAGCGCACATCGAGCGTCCAGCGGTCGCCGGCCCCGGCAGTGTCATCGTCCACGATGGCAATGCGATGAATCGTCACCGCGCGCGCCTCGCGCTCGATCTCGATGCCGGCGCGCGCGTAGTCGTACAGCGCGCGGCCTTCGTGCTTCAGCGCCGAGTGCATCGGCGGCACCTGGCGGATCGGCCCGGTGAAGCGCTCGATCACCGCCTGCAGTTGCGCGCGCGTCACGCTCACCTCGCGCTGCAGCAGCACGTCGCCTTCGGCATCGGCCGTGGTGGTGGTGCTGCCGAGTTGCAGCGTGGCGCGGTAGGTCTTGTCGGCGTCGAGGCTGACCTGCGAGAACTTGGTCGCCGCGCCGAAGCACAGCGGCAGCAGCCCGGTGGCCAGCGGGTCGAGCGTGCCGGTGTGGCCGGCCTTCTCGGCGCGGTACAGGCGCTTGGCTTTCTGCAACGCGTCGTTGCTCGACAGGCCGAGCGGCTTGTCGAGCAACAGCACGCCGTGGACGGCGCGCCGCGGGATGCGCGGGCGTTGTGCGTTCACGTGCTCAGTCGTCCTTGGCCTGCGTCGAATTGGCCTGCTGGATCAGCGCGCTCAATTCGGCGGCCCGCTCGGTCGTGCGGTCGAAGTGGAAATGCAGCGTCGGCACGGTGTGGATCTGCAGCCGCTTGAACAGGCCGTTGCGCAGGAAGCCGGCGGCCTCGTTCAAGGCCTCCTCGCATTCCTTCACGTCGCCCACCAGCAGCGAGAAGAACACCTTCGCGTGCGCGTAGTCCGGCGTGACCTCCACCGCCTGCAGCGTGACCATGCCGATGCGCGGATCCTTCAGGTCGCGGATCAGCTCCGCCAGATCGCGCTGGATCTGGTCGGCAATGCGGAAACCGCGGTTCGGAATGGCTCGTTTGTGTCGCATGTTCAAGGCTCCTGCTGATGCGGGCGGGGGTCTTCAAATACAAACCCCGCCGTCTTGTCGAGGGCGGGGTTCGGGGTGAGACCCACGCTCCGCTTTACAGCGTTCGTGCCACTTCCTTCACCTCGAAGAACTCCAGCTGGTCGCCTTCGGCGATGTCGTTGTAGTTCTTCAGCTTGATACCGCACTCGAAGCCTTCCTTGACTTCGCGCACGTCGTCCTTCAGGCGGCGCACCGACTCGACTTCGCCGGTGTAGACCACCACGTTCTCGCGCAGCAGGCGGAAGCGCGCGTTGCGGCGCACCACACCCGAGGTGACCATCGAACCGGCCACCGTGCCGATCTTGGACGCCACGAACACCGTGCGGATCTCTGCCGTGCCGATCACCTCTTCGCGCTGCTCCGGCGCCAGCATGCCGGTCATCGCCTTCTTCACGTCGTCGACCGCGTCGTAGATGATGTTGTAGTAGCGCAGGTCGACGCCGTTGCCTTCGGCCAGCTTGCGCGCACCGGCATCGGCGCGCACGTTGAAGCCGATGATCACGGCCTTCGACGCGATCGCGAGGTTGATGTCGCTCTCGCTGATGCCGCCGACCGCCGCGTGCACGATCTGCACCTTGACCTCGGCCGTGCTCAGCTTGAGCAGCGACTGGGCCAGCGCTTCCTGCGAACCCTGCACGTCGGCCTTGATGATCAATGCCAGCGTCTGCGCTTCGCCCTGGCCCATGTTCTCGAACATGTTCTCGAGCTTGGCGGCCTGCTGCTTGGCCAGCTTGACGTCGCGGTACTTGCCCGAACGGAAGGTCGCGATTTCGCGCGCCCGGCGTTCGTCGGCCAGCACCATGAATTCATCGCCGGCCTGCGGCACTTCGGTCAGGCCCTGGATCTCGACCGGCAGCGACGGGCCGGCTTCGGTCGTCGGCTTGCCGTTCTCGTCCAGCATGGCGCGCACGCGGCCGTAGCTCGAACCGGCCAGCACCACGTCGCCACGCTTCAGCGTGCCCGATTGCACCAGCACCGTCGCGACCGGGCCGCGGCCCTTGTCGAGCTGGGCTTCGATCACCAGGCCCTTGGCCGGAGCGTCCTTCGGAGCCTTCAGTTCGAGCACTTCAGCCTGCAGCAGCACCTGCTCCAGCAGCTGGTCGATGCCCATGCCGGTCTTGGCCGACACCGGCACGAACGGCGAATCGCCACCGAAGTCTTCCGGCACGACCTGTTCGGCCACCAGCTCCGACTTCAGGCGCTCGACGTTGGCCTCGGGCTTGTCCATCTTGTTCATCGCCACCACGATCGGCACCCCGGCCGCCTTGGCGTGCGCGATGGCTTCCTTGGTCTGCGGCATCACGCCGTCATCGGCCGCCACCACCAGGATGACAATGTCGGTTGCCTTGGCACCACGGGCACGCATCGCCGTGAAGGCCGCATGGCCCGGGGTGTCGAGGAAGGTGATCATGCCGCGCGGCGTGTCGACGTGATACGCGCCGATGTGCTGCGTGATGCCACCCGCTTCGCCGGCGGCCACGCGGGCACGGCGGATGTAGTCGAGCAGCGAGGTCTTGCCATGGTCGACGTGACCCATGACGGTGACCACCGGCGCGCGCGGCAGTTCTTCGTGGCTGGATTCGGTCTGGGTGTCTTCGAGGAAGGCTTCCGGGTCGTCCAGCTTGGCAGCGAACGCCTTGTGGCCCATTTCCTCGACGAGGATCATGGCCGTTTCCTGGTCCAGCTGCTGGTTGATCGTGACCATCTGGCCGAGCTTCATCAACTGCTTGATGACCTCGGACGCCTTCACCGACATCTTGTGCGCGAGGTCGGCGACGCTGATGGTCTCCGGCACGTGCACTTCCTGGATCTGCTGCTCCGGCGGTGCGCTGAAGTTGCCGCCCTGCGAATCGTTGCGGTCGCCACGGCGGCCACCACGCGGCGCACGCCAGCCCGGACGGGACGCGGCGTCGTTGCGGGTCTTCAGTGCGCGCTTCTTCGCGGCATCGTCGGCCCAGCTCGACGACAGCTTCTCGGACTTGACCGACTTCTTGTCGCCCGGCTTGTCGCCCGGCTTCGCGGCGGTGGCCGTGGTCGTCCCCGGCGCGGCGGCCGGCTTGTGGATCGTGCCCTTGATGCCTTCCTTGCCGACTTCCGGCTTGGGCGGCTCTTCGGGCTTCTTGGCCATCAGCACCTTCTTCGGTGCATTCATCATCGCGCGGATCGCGGCGGCCTCGTCCTCGGCGGCCTTGCGGCGCTTGGCGAGGTCGGCAGCGCGCTGCTTCTCTTCGTCGACGACGTCGGCGGCCTTGATCACGCGCAGTGCGGGCTTCGGTGGCTCGACCGGGGCGGCAGGCGCCACCGGAGCAGCAACCACCGGCGCGGCGCTCGGTGCCGGCGCAGCCTTGGCAGCATTCGCTGCGGCCTTCGCGGCAGGAGCCGGCGTGGGCGCAGCAGCGGCGGCCGCGGCGGCAGCAGCCGCTGCGGCGGCCGCCTTCGCGGCTTCCTCGGCAGCCGCCTTCGCGGCGGCTTCGGCGGCTTCACGTGCACGGGCCTCGGCGGCCTCGCGTTCGCGGGCTTCCTGTTCCTCGCGCTGGCGGCGCTTCTCGGCCAGCTCTTCTTCCTGGCGGCGCAGCAACTCGGCCTGGGCTTGCGCCTCGACCTCGCGGCGCTGCAGTTCGGCGTCGTCGACGACCGGCGCTGCCGGCTCTTCGGACGGCGCCGATTCATCGCGCTTGACGAAGGTGCGCTTCTTGCGCACTTCAACCTGGATCGTGCGCGCCTTGCCGCTCGAATCGGCCTGCTTGATCTCGCTGGTCGACTTGCGGGTCAGCGTGATCTTCTTGCGCTCGCCCCCGCCCGTGCCATGGGCCGTGCGGAGATAGTCGAGCAGCCGCTCCTTGTCGGACTCGGTCAGCGCGTCGTCGCTCGACGCCTTCGCGACGCCGGCCGACTGGAGCTGCTCGAGCAGCGCTGCCGCCGGGCGATTGAGCTCAGCAGCCAACTGGGCGACGGTGGTCACAGCCATTGTGAATATCCTTGCTTGGTACTTGCAGTGCAGCGTTCGATCGGGCGTTGGGGCATCAGGTCGTTCAATGTCAGGTCGTGAACCAATGTTCGCGTGCCTTCATGATCAATGCCTTGGCCTTGTCTTCGTCGATGCCGGCAATTTCGGTCAGTTCGTCGACCGCGAGGTCGGCGAGGTCGTCGCGTGTGTTGATCCCGCTCTCGGTCAGCTTCGGGATCAGGTCCGCATCCAGCCCTTCGAGATCGCGCAGGTTCTGCGACACGTCTTCCATTTTCTCTTCGCGGGCGATCTCCATCGTCAGCAAAGCGTCTTTGGCCCGCGTGCGCAGTTCGTTGACGGTGTCTTCGTCGAAGCCTTCGATCTCGAGCATTTCCTGCATCGGGACGTAGGCCACTTCCTCGAGGCTGCTGAAGCCTTCGGCGATCAGGATGTCGGCCACCTCGGCGTCGACGTCGAGCTTGTCGACGAACAGCTTGCGAACGCTGTCGGACTCCTCGCTCTGCTTCGCCTTCGATTCCTCGGCCGTCATGATGTTGATGCGCCAGCCGGTCATCTCGGAGGCCAGCCGCACGTTCTGGCCGCCGCGGCCGATCGCGATCGCGAGGTTCTCTTCGTCGACGACGACGTCCATCGCGTGGCGCTCTTCGTCGACGACGATCGACTGCACGTTGGCGGGGGCCAGCGCGCCGATCACGAACTGCGCCGGGTCTTCGGACCACAGCACGATGTCGACGCGCTCGCCGGCGAGTTCATTGGTGACCGCATTGACGCGCGAACCGCGCACGCCGACGCAGGTGCCGATCGGATCGACCCGCTTGTCGTGCGAGATCACGGCGATCTTGGCGCGCGAACCAGCGTCACGGGCGCAGGACTTGATTTCCAGCAGACCCTGCTCGATCTCGGGCACCTCCTGGGCGAACAGCTCGATCATGAAGCCGGGCGCACTGCGCGACAGCACGATCTGCGGGCCACGCAGGGTCGGATCGACCTCGGCGATGTAGGCGCGGACGCGGTCGCCGGAGCGCAGGTTTTCCTTCGGGATCATCTCGCTGCGCTTCAGGCGCCCTTCGACCCGGCCGGATTCGACGATCACGTCGCCCTTGTCCAGGCGCTTGACGGTGCCGACGAAGATCTTCTCGCCGCGCGACAGGAAATCATTGAGCAGCTGCTCGCGCTCGGCGTCGCGGATCTTCTGCAGGATGACCTGCTTGGCCGCCTGGGCGCCGATGCGGCCGATCGACACCGAGTCGACCGGCTCTTCGATGTAGTCGTCGACCTCGATGTCGGGGAGCTGCTCGAGCGCCTCGAACAGCAGGATCTCGGAATCGGGCAGCTGCAGGCCGGCCTCGTTCGGCACCACGTGCCAGCGGCGGAAGGTCTCGTATTCACCGCTGTCGCGGTCGACGGTGACGCGCATGTCGACCTCGCCGCCGTGCAGCTTCTTGCTGGCCGAGGCCAGGGCGGCCTCGACCGCGCCGAACACGACTTCGCGATCCACGCTCTTCTCGCGCGAGATGGCATCGACCAGCATCAAGAGTTCACGATTCATTCTTAGGATCTCCGTCAACATCTTCGGCCTGCACGTCGGCGTCGTGCGGCACAGCAGCCGGCTGCGCAAAGCGCCGGCCCTTGAAATCGAGGACAGGCACCAGATGGGCCTCCCGCACTTCCTCGAACGAAAAATCCAGGGCCTGGTCGACCTTGCCGTCGTTGAACACCAGGCGCCACTGCTCTCCCAGGGCCTCCAGCACGCCGCGGAATTTCTTGCGGCCCTCGAAAGGCACCTTCAGCGTCAGCTCGATTTCCGAGCCGGCGAAGCGTTGATAGTCGGCAGGCTTGTTCAGCGGGCGGTCCAGCCCCGGCGACGACACTTCCAGGCGCTCGTAGGCGCACCCCTCGACCTCCAGCACGTGCTGCAGCTGGCGGGTCACCTTCTCGCAATCCTCGACCACGATGAACTCGCCGTTCGGATCATTCTGCAGACGGTCGATGAAGACACGCAGCAAACCCTTGGGGCTGCGCTCGCAATTCACGAGGTCGTAACCCAGCCCGGTCACGGTGCGCTCAACAACGTCTTGCCAAATCATCCAGCGAGTGTCTTCAGAGGTTATGAAAAATGTGGAGAAGCAAAAAAAATGGGCTGGAAGAATCCGCCCATGCAGTTTTCTTGCGAAAGACGCATTGTATCCCGGTGAACGAGTACCCGGCAAGGGTTGTGACCGTCAAGCGCATGTGCGTGCCAGAATGAGCACCCCCTTTTCGATGACACCAGACTGGAGACTCCATGGGATTCCTGGCCGGCAAGCGCTTCCTGATCACCGGCGTTCTGTCCAACCGCTCGATCGCCTACGGCATTGCCCGCGCCTGCCGGCGTGAAGGCGCCGAACTGGCGTTCAGCTATGTCGGAGAACGCTTCCGGGACCGCGTGGCCGAGTTTGCCGCCGAGTTCGACTCCACGCTGCTGTTCGATTGCGACGTCGCGAGCGACGAACAGATCGACGCGATGTTCAACCAGCTCGGCGAGACCTGGCCGCAATTCGACGGGTTCGTCCATTCGATCGGTTTCGCGCCGCGCGAAGCGATCGCCGGCGATTTTCTCGAAGGCCTGTCGCGCGAGGGTTTCCGGATCGCCCACGACATTTCCAGCTACAGCTTCCCGGCGCTGGCCAAGGCGGCCGCGTCGCGCCTGACGCCGAAGGCCGCGCTGCTGACACTGAGTTATCTGGGGGCGATGCGCAGCGTTCCCAGCTACAACACGATGGGGCTGGCCAAGGCCTCGCTCGAAGCGTCGGTGCGCTATCTGGCCGCCAGCCTCGGCCCGAAGGGCGTGCGGGTCAACGGCATCTCGGCCGGTCCGATCAAGACGCTGGCCGCGTCGGGCATCAAGGGCTTCGGCAAGATCCTCGACGTGGTCGAACAGAACGCGCCGCTGCGCCGCAACGTGACGATCGACGATGTCGGCAACGTCGCCGCCTTCCTGCTGTCCGACCTGGCGGCCGGCGTCACGTCGGAAATCACCTATGTCGACGGTGGCTTCAGCCACGCGATGGGCGGCATCACCGAAGTCTGATCACAGGTCGTCCAGCGCCCGCAAGGCACCCAACAGGGCCGGCGAGGTGCTGGCCTGCACGACGAAGGTCGGCATCGCATTGAGGTAGTCGCGGAACCGCCCCTTCGCGACGAAGCGCTCGCGGAAGCTCGACCGGTCGATCCGGCCCCCCAGGCGCGGCACGATGCCGCCGCCGATGTACATCCCGCCGCGCGTGCCCAGCGACAACGCCAGGTTGCCGGCCACGCTGCCCAGCAGCGCGAAGAACATGTCGAGCGCCTCGACGCAATGCGCATCGCTCGCCGCCACCGCACGCTCGCTGACCTCGGCCGCGCTCAGCGGCTGGGCGGTGGCGCGATCGACCTGGCACAGCGCCTCGTAGAGACTCACCAGCCCCGGGCCCGACAACGCCCGCTCGGCCGACGCGTGGCCGTAGCGCTGGCGCAACGCCGCGATCACCGCATCCTCCCGCGGCGTGGCGCCGCCGAGCGTCACGTGACCGCCCTCCCCGTTCAGCGGCACCACGCGCTCGCTGCCGGGCACGCGCAACAACCCCGACACTCCGAGCCCGGTGCCGGCACCGATCAGCCCGACCGGCGCCCCCTCGACCACCGCCCCGCCGCCGACCTGCCGCAGCTCGGCGGGCTTCAGCGACGGCAGCGACAGCGCAAGCGCCGTGAAGTCGTTGATCAGCAACAAGCGCTCGAGGCCCAGCTTCTGGCGAACCGCCTCGATCGAGAACGACCAGTGGTGGTTGGTCATCTGCACCTGGTCGCCGACGATGGGGTTGGCGATGCCGATCGCGCACCAGCGCGGCCGCACGGCCGGCGAATGCGTGTGCAGGTAATGCGCCATCGCGTCCTGCAGCGTTGGGTGATCGGCGGCCGGCAGCGTGTCGATGGCGCTCAGCTCGGCACCGGGTGCCAGCTGCAGCGCGAAACGCGCGTTCGTGCCACCGACGTCACCGACCCACCGCGGAAATGAATCTGCCTGCATGTCAACGTTCTCTCGTTCAAGTCACCGCAGGCAAACCCCGTGGCAACGATCCTCGCCGCAGCGCGACCATTCGCATGCGGCCTCCCGACGCAGAGTGCGCCCCCTGCTATGGCCCGCCTCGGTGCGCCATGCACCCGGACCGTGCGCTCGACTTTGTAGCCAAACTACTTTTCATGATAGCCAAGCCGGCTGCAAAGTATTGACAGCTGGGCATTCGGGACTTCCCTGATGGGTGTGGTTATTGTGATAAACGAGGGGAAAACCCGCGTTTACCGGCTGTAGTCGGATTACTAGAGTCAACCTTGACAAAACCTTACAGCCAACGATGTAGCCGTGCTACTCGCTGGACACAAGGAAGACAACGCACGTTTCCAGCCATTCCGGGCGAACTGCGACCCCGCTCGCCCCACCCTGTTTCCCCCAACCGCTGCAGCAATGGGTCCCCCCAGACCAGGCGCTCGGCACATTTCAAAGCAAAACCTCTGAGGAGTCAGTTGATGAAGAGTCAGTTCAAGCTCGCGACCGTTGCCGCCGCGATGGGTCTGTTGGGCGCCACCTCTGCACAAGCCGTCGATTGGGGCGGTTATTTCCGAACGGGCCCGGGCGCGACGTCGAAAGACTCGTCGCGGGCGTGCTACGGGCTGTCGGGCCAGGGCATGAAGTACCGGCTGGGCAACGAGTGCGACCTGTACGGCGAGTTCCTGCTGAGCCAGGGGTTCAAGGCSGACGGCGTGGACTACAAGGCCGCGCTGATGACGAACCTGTTCAGCCCCGGCTCGGACACGGGCGCAGTGGATCGCGGGGCGACGGGCCAGGACGCGAAGAACCAGTCGCTGGACCACAGCAAGCTGGGCATCAACCAGATCTACGTGGAAGGCAAGGGCTTCGACATCCTGCCCGAAGGCAACTTCTGGATCGGCAAGCGCTTCTACGGCCGCGCTGACGTGCACATCGTCGACACGTTCTTCGTGAACCTGTCGGGCGTGGGCGCGGGCGTGGACAGCATCAGCGTGGGCAGCGGCAAGCTGGCGGTGGCGGCGTTCCGCACCGACGGKGACAACTCGACCAAGCCGGGCTCGCGGTTCAACCTGGACTTCTCGGAGTTCGCGGTGAACCCGGGCGGCAAGCTGCGCGTGACGGGCACGTTCGTGCGCGGGGACTTCACCGGCGGCACGAGCGGCGGCGGGCTGTCGCTGCAGCACAACCAGGAGAACCTGTTCGGCCTGGGTGGAGGCAACACGCTGTGGGTGCAGTACGCGCAGGGCGCGGCGGGGCTGGACGGTGGCTTCGGCAACCTGRCGGCGAGCTCGAACGCGAAGAGCTGGCGGATCGTGGAAAGCCCGACGTGGCAGATCGGCGCGTTCGGCGGCCAGGGCATGCTGATGTTCCAGCAGGACAAGCTGGACGCACCGGCGGGCGAGWCGACCAAGGTGAACTCGGTGTCGGTGGGCGGGCGTGGCTCGTATGCGCTGACGAAGAACTTCAAGCTGGTGGGCGAAGCGGCGTACGTGCAGCGCAAGCCTGACGGCGGCGAGACGCAGAAGCTGGCGAAGGTCACGTTCGCGCCGACGCTGTCGACCGGCCCGGGCTTCTGGAACCGGCCGGAACTGCGCCTGTACGTCACGCACGCCAAGTGGAACCTGGCGGCCAACGCCGCCAGTGGCGCCAACGGCGTCACCGGCATCGGCGACGGCAAGGACACGGGCACCTCCTATGGTGCTCAGGTCGAAATCTGGTTCTGAGCCTGACTGCGAAGTGCTGAACGCGCCCGCCGCTGCGAAGCAAGGCGCGCGCGGGCGCCGAGGTACTTCGGTGAACTTGTTTTCCGATGGCAAGACCGACTGACGACTCCTTTTCGAGGGCCCCGCGGGGCCCTTTTTTCATGCATCAGGGCTTGTCCCGATGACGCCGAAACGGTTTGAAGCAACATTTCGTTCGTCACTCAAACTATGTCGGCGTGGTCGAACTTGCGCCCGCCGAGGACCGAAGTGATGCACCCCACAAGACAGGAGAGAGACATGCAGATCAAGCACACCCTGGGCGCCGTCGCCTTCGCGCTCACTTTCGGCGGCCTCAGCAGCGCCGCGCAGGCGCAGCTCACCGTCGGCGTCAGCTGGTCGAACTTCCAGGAAGAGCGCTGGAAGACCGATGAGGCCGCCATCAAGGCCCAGCTCGAGAAGCTCGGCGCCAAGTACGTGAGCGCCGATGCCGGCGGCTCGCCCGAGAAGCAGCTGGCCGACATCGAGGGGCTGATGTCCAAGGGCGCCAAGGTGCTGATCGTGCTGGCGATGGACAAGGACGCGATCCTGCCGGCCGTCAACAAGGCCGCGAAGCAGAAGGTGCCGGTGGTGGCCTACGACCGCCTGATCGAGGCGCCGGGTGTCTTCTACATCACCTTCGACAACAAGGAGGTCGGCCGCCTGCAGGCGCGCGCCGTCTTCAAGGCCCAGCCCAAGGGCAACTACGTGATGATCAAGGGCTCGCCGACCGACCCGAACGCGAACTTCCTGCGCGAAGGCCAGCAGGAGGTGATCGACGCGGCCGTCAAGAAGGGCGACATCAAGATCGTCGGCGAGGAGTACACCGACGGCTGGAAGCCCGAGGTCGCGCAGAAGAACATGGAGCAGATCATCACGAAGAACGGCGGCAAGATCGATGCGGTCGTCGCGTCGAACGACGGCACCGCCGGCGGCGTGGTGGCAGCGCTCACCAGCAAGGGCATCAAGGGCATCCCGGTGTCGGGCCAGGACGGCGACTTCGCCGCGCTGAACCGCGTGGCCGCCGGCTCGCAGACGGTGTCGGTCTGGAAGGACGCACGCGACCTGGGCCGTGAAGCGGCCAGCGCGGCGGTGGCGCTCGGCGGCGGCAAGTCGCCCGAGAAGGCCGTCAGCTGGAACGGCGGAGAGAAGAAGATCGCGCTGCAGTCGCGCTTCCTGGCACCGGTCGCGATCACGCGCGACAACCTCGACGTCGTCGTCAAGGCCGGCTGGATCAAGAAGGACGAGCTGTGCAAGGGCGTGACGGGCGACAAGGTGCCCTCGGCCTGCAAGTGAGTCCATTGCTGGAGCAGTTGCGCCGTGCCGCCGTCGACTGGCGGCTGGTGCTGATGGGGCTGGTGCTCGCCGTGATGTCCGTGGTGTTCCACGCGATGTCCGGCGGCATCTTCCTGTCGCCGGAGAACCTCTACAACATCGCGCAGCAGACGGCGGTGGTCGGCATCGTCTCGACGGTGATGGTGCTGGTGATCGTCGCGCGCCACATCGACCTGTCGGTCGGCTCGACGATGGGCTTCGTCGGCGTGCTGATCGCCTACCTCCAGTACACCGCCGGCTGGTCGTGGCAGGCCTCGTGCCTGGCCGGCCTCGCGGTGGCGCTGCTGGTGTCGGTGTACCAGGGCGGGCTGACGGCGGTGCTCGGCGTGCCGTCGTTCGTGGTGACGCTGGGCGGGCTGATGTCGTTCCGCGGCGCGGCCTTCCTGGTCGCCGACGGCAAGACGCAGCCGGTCAGCGACGACTTCTTCGTCAACCTCGGCGGCGGCTACGACGGCGCGATCGGCGTCGGCCCGAGCTGGGTGCTGGGCGGGCTGCTGAGCGCGGCGCTGGTCGTGCGCATGCTGCTGCGCCGGCGTGCGAAACAGCGGCATGGCATGGCACTGGATCCGCTGTGGGTCGACGGGCTGCTGGCCGGGCTGACGATCGCGCTGCTGCTCGGCTTCGTCGCGCTGATGTCGGCGTACCGGATCTCGTCGAAGACGGAGGCGCAAGGCATCCCGGTGCCGGTGCTGATCTGGGGCGTGGTGGCGTGCAGCCTGTCGTTCATCGTGCACCGCACCCGCTTCGGCCGCTACGTGTTCGCGATGGGCGGCAACCCGGACGCGGCCGCGCTGGTCGGCATCCCGGTGCGGCGCGTCACACTGATGCTGTTCGCGCTGCTGGGCGTGCTGATCACGGTGGCCGCCATCGTGTCGGTGGCCCGGCTGAACGCCGGCACCAACTCGCTGGGCAGCGGCATGGAGCTCTACGTGATCGCCGCCGCGGTGATCGGCGGCACCGCCTTGTCCGGCGGCAGCGGCTCGATCCTCGGCTCGGTGCTGGGCGCGCTGATCATGCAATCGCTCGACAGCGGCATGCTGCTGCTCGACGTGCCGATCGGCAAGCGCATGGTGATCATCGGCCAGGTGCTGATCGTCGCCGTCGTGTTCGACGTGCTGTACCGCCGCTACATCCAGGAAAGCTGACCGTGCAAACTTCGGTGGAACCCCTCGTCGAACTGGTCGACATCCACAAGGCCTTCGGCGGCGTGCGCGCCGTCGAGGGCGTCAACCTGAACCTGTTCCCCGGCGAGGTGGTCGCGCTGCTCGGCCACAACGGCGCCGGCAAGTCGACGCTGATGAAGATGCTGGCCGGCGCCTACCCGATCGACAGCGGCGAAACCCGCATCGGCGGGCAGAAGGTGCACATCCGCACGCCGGCCGAGGCACAGTCGCACGGCATCGAGACGATCTACCAGACGCTCGCGCTCGCCGACAACCTCGATTCGGTGGCCAACCTCTTCCTCGGCCGCGAGAAGCTCACGCCGTGGCGCACGCTGGACGACCACTTCATGGAGGTGCAGGCGAGGCAGGTCTTCCAGCGCCTGAACAAGAACTTCACCAACATCCGCACGCCGGTGCGCCGGCTGTCGGGCGGGCAGCGGCAGGTGGTCGCGATCTCGCGGGCGATCTACTTCAATGCACGCATCCTGGTGATGGACGAACCCTGCGCCGCGCTCGGGCCGGAGGAGACGCGCATGGTCGGGAACCTGGTGCGCCAGCTGAAGTCCGAAGGCGTCGGCATCTTCCTGATCAGCCACGACATGCCCGACGTGTTCGAGCTCAGCGACCGGCTCGCGGTGATGAAGAACGGCAAGCTGGTGGGCACCTACCGAACCGCCGACGTCACCGAGGACGAGGTGCTCGGCATGATCATCCTCGGCAAGCAACCGGCAGGCAAAACGCAGGCATTCGCACCGGTTTGACGGCCCGCGTGGCCGCTTGCTGCGGTGCGGGATGCTACATTTCGGGGGTTTGCCCTAGGGGCCGCGCGGACCGAAGCCTTCCGGCTCGTCCGCGGCTGTAACCACCCTGAAACCCAACCTGATGGCCTTGCCCACCGCCGCGCCCGAGCGTCAGCTCAAGCATCGACGCAGCATCGACGTGCGCGTCTATGCGCGTGGCAACGGCCTGTGGGAAGTGGATGCCCACCTCAGCGACATCAAGACCCGCGACGCCACGCTGGCCGGCCAGGTCCGCCATGCCGGCGACCCGATCCACGACATGCTGCTGCGCCTGGTGGTCGACGAGGTCTTCAACATCCTCGAGGCCGGCTCCGAAACCCGCTGGATGCCATACCCGGGCCACTGCGACGACCTCGGCGATGCCTATGGCGCGCTGGTCGGCCTGAACCTGCTGCAGGGTTTCCGCGCCGCGGTGCGCGAACGGCTCGGCGGCGTGCTGGGCTGCACCCATCTGACGGAAATGACCCAGGTGCTGCCGACCGCGGTCGTGCAGGCCTTTGCCGGCGAAGTGCTGGACACGCGGGAGGACAATGCGTCCGGCCGCCAGCCGTTCCAGCTCGACCGCTGCCACGCACTGCGCACCGACGGCCCGGCGGTGCGCACCTTCTACCCCCGCTGGTACCGAGCGTTGCCTGTGCCAGGCACTCCCATCGACGGGCCTGCCCGTTGAATATCTTTAGAAACTGAGCGAGAGAGTCCGCGATGAAAATCCATGAGTACCAAGGCAAGGAAATCCTGCGCCAGGCCGGTGTCCCGGTCCCGAAGGGCTACCCGGCATTCAGCGTGCTGGAAGCCTCCGAGGCAGCCCAGAAGCTGGGCGGCCCGGTCTGGGTCGTGAAGGCGCAGATCCATGCCGGCGGTCGCGGCAAGGGCGGCGGCGTGAAGCTCGCCCGCTCGCTCGACGACGTGAAGAAGCTGTCCGGCGAGATCCTCGGCATGCAGCTGAAGACCCACCAGACCGGCCCCGAAGGCCAGAAGGTGCGTCGCCTGCTGATTGAGGAAGGCGCCGACATCAAGAAGGAGTACTACGTTGCCGCCGTCACCGACCGCGCGACGCAGAAGGTCGCGATGATGGCCAGCAGCGAGGGCGGCATGGACATCGAAGAGGTGGCCCACAACACGCCCGAGAAGATCCTGAAGGTCTTCATCGACCCGCTGACCGGCATGACCGACGCGCAAGGCTACGAACTCGCGAAGGGCATCGGCGTGCCCGAGGCCTCGCAGGCGCAGGCGGTCGACGTCTTCAGGAAGCTGTACGGCTGCTACATGAGCACCGACGCGTCGCTGGCCGAGATCAACCCGCTGATCCTCGAAGGCAACGGCAGCATCAAGGCGCTCGACGCGAAGTTCAACTTCGACTCGAACGCGCTGTTCCGCCACCCCGAGATCGTCGCCTACCGCGACCTCGACGAAGAAGACCCGGCCGAGATCGAAGCCAGCAAGTTCGACCTGGCCTACATCCAGCTCGACGGCAACATCGGCTGCCTGGTCAACGGTGCCGGCCTCGCGATGGCGACGATGGACACCATCAAGCTGTTCGGCGGCGAGCCGGCCAACTTCCTGGACGTCGGCGGCGGCGCCACGGCCGAGAAGGTCACCGAGGCCTTCAAGATCATGCTGAAGAACCCCAAGGTGAAGGCGATCCTCGTCAACATCTTCGGCGGCATCATGCGCTGCGACACCATCGCCGAAGGCGTCATCGCCGCGTGCAAAGCGGTCAACCTGTCGGTGCCGCTGGTCGTGCGCATGAAGGGCACGAACGAAGACCTCGGCAAGAAGATGCTGGCCGACAGCGGCCTGCCCATCATCAGCGCCGACTCGATGGCCGAAGCGGCCCAGAAGGTCATGGGCGCCCTGAAGGCCCCCCTGAAGGCCTGAGCCTCCGCGCGACGACCCCCCCAAGGAAATTCCATGAGCATCCTGATCAACAAAGACACCAAGGTCATCACGCAGGGCATCACCGGCAAGACGGGCCAGTTCCACACCCGCATGTGCCGTGACTACGCGAACGGCAAGAACTGCTTCGTCGCCGGCGTGAACCCGAAGAAGGCCGGCGAAGACTTCGAAGGCATCCCGATCTTCGCGAACGTCAAGGACGCGGCCGCCAGCACCGGCGCCACCGTCAGCGTGATCTACGTGCCGCCGGCCGGCGCCGCCGCGGCCATCTGGGAAGCCGTCGAGGCCGACCTCGACCTGGCCATCTGCATCACCGAAGGCATCCCCGTGAAGGACATGCTGGAAGTGCGCAACAAGATGAAGCAGAAGGAAGCCAAGGGCGGCAAGCAGACGCTGCTGCTGGGCCCGAACTGCCCCGGCCTGATCACGCCCGACGAAATCAAGATCGGCATCATGCCGGGCCACATCCACCGCCGCGGCCGCATCGGCGTGGTCTCGCGCTCGGGCACGCTGACGTATGAAGCGGTGGCCCAGCTGACCGAGATCGGCCTCGGCCAGTCGAGCGCCGTCGGCATCGGTGGCGACCCGATCAACGGGCTGAAGCACATCGACGTGATGCGCATGTTCAACGACGATCCCGAGACCGATGCCGTCATCATGATCGGCGAGATCGGCGGCCCGGACGAGGCCGATGCGGCCCGCTGGTGCAAGGACCACATGAAGAAGCCGATCGTCGGCTTCATCGCCGGCGTCACCGCGCCCCCCGGCAAGCGCATGGGCCACGCCGGCGCGCTGATCTCGGGCGGTGCCGACACGGCCGACGCCAAGCTGGAGATCATGGAAGCCTGCGGCTTCACCGTGACGCGCAACCCGTCAGAGATGGGCAAGCTGCTGAAGGGCCTGCTCTAAGCGCACCCGGCTCGTCGCCCAAGGGGCCGCCTTCGCAGGCGGCCTTTTTTTATGAGGGGACGCCCGGCTCCTGTGGAAACTACAGAAGCCGGGTGCCGGTCGGCTGAAAGACAATCCCGCCTTTCTCCGCAACAACACAACCAACAGGATCCACACCCATGGACTTCACGTCAGGAGCCCTGTGGGGCGCCTTCGGCGCCATCATCGCCGCCAACATCCTGCTGTCGGGCGACAACGCCGTGGTCATCGCGATGGCCGCCCGCTCGTTGCCGCCGCACCAGCAGAAGAAGGCCATCTTCTGGGGCAGCGCCGCCGCGATCGTGATGCGGATCGTGCTGACCATCGTCGCGGTGCAGCTGCTGCAGCTGCCCTACCTGAAGGTGATCGGCGGCGTGCTGCTGCTGTGGATCGGCGTGCAATTGCTGGTCGACTCGGAAGGCGACGGCGAGGTCAAGTCGCACGGCACGATGGGCGCGGCGATCCGCACGATCCTGGTGGCCGACCTGGTGATGAGCGTCGACAACGTGCTGGCCGTGGCCGGTGCGGCCGACCGGGCGCCGGAAGGTGCGCGGCTGACGCTGCTGATCGTCGGCCTCGCTCTGTCGATCCCGCTGATCATCGCCGGCAGCACGCTGCTGATGAAGATCATGGACCGCTTCCCGATCATCATCACGCTGGGTGCGGCGCTGCTGGGCTTCCTGGCCGGCGAGATGTTCGTCAGCGACCCCTTCAGCCGCGACTGGTTCCACGCCAACGTGCCGGAAGCCGACTTCATCGTCGGCGGGATCTGCGCGGTGCTGGTGGTGGTCGTGGGGCTGTGGCTGCAGAAGCGCGGCAAGGCGGCGAAGGGCGGCGCGACGGAGTGACGGAGTGACGGCGGGGCGGGCTGCGCGGCCGTGAGGCCGCGAGCCTGTGATATGGTGCCCGCTCCATGTTCAGCGGCGGCCTCGTTCCTCCAGATTCCTCATTCAACGCCGCGTCGACGGTGGCCGCCGTCGCCTTGCTGCTGGCCGCGGTGATCGCGCACGTGTTGCTGGTGTTGCCGCGGCTCGATGCCGGCCGCGGTCGCCTCGCCAGCGGCGCATTGGCCGTGGTCCAGATCCTGATCGCGTGGGGCCTGCTGTCGGCTTCGGTGTGGGTCCCGTGGCTGCTGCCGGTGGCCGCGCTGGTGACCGGGCAGCTCGGATTCGAGCGCGGATTGGATGGCCGTCGCGTGCTGCCGGAGCCGGAACCTTCTGCACTGCCGCCTGCCGACGCCGTCGCGGCACTGTCTCGCTCGGGCGCCGAAGGCAGCATGCTCGGCCGCTACCGGGTCGAGCGCGAAATCGGCCGGGGCGCGATGGGCGCGGTCTACCTCGGCCGCGACAGCAAGATCGGCCGCATGGTCGCGATCAAGACGATGGCGCTGAGCCAGGAATTCGCCGGCGACGAGCTGGACGAGGCGCGGCGCCGTTTCTTCCGCGAGGCCGAGACGGCAGGGCGATTGCAGCACCCCGACATCGTGACGATCTACGACGCGGGTGAAGACCAGGACCTCGCCTACATCGCGATGGAGTACCTGAAGGGCGAGGACCTGCAGCGCCACAGCCAGCCGGGGCGGCTGCTGCCGGTGCCGCAGGTGCTGCGCGTCGTCGCACGCGTGGCCGAGGCGCTCGCCTATGCGCACAGCCAGGGCGTGGTGCACCGCGACATCAAGCCGGCCAACGTGATGGTCGACCTGTCGCGCGACCTGGTGAAGGTCACCGATTTCGGCATCGCGCGGATTTCCGACTCGAGCCGCACGCGCACCGGCATGGTCCTCGGGACGCCGTCGTTCATGTCGCCCGAGCAGATGGCCGGCCTGCGCGTCGACGGGCGCAGCGACCTGTATTCGCTGGGCGTGATGCTGTTCCAGCTGCTCACCGGGCTGCTGCCGCACCGTTCGGATTCGATGGCCACGCTGATGCACCAGATCGCCAACGAGCCGGCGCCCGACGTGCGCACGCTGCGCCCCGAACTGCCGGAGATGCTGGCCGACGTGGTCACGCTCGCGGTCGAGAAGCGGCCCGAGGTGCGTTATGCCGACGGCCGGCAGATGGCGTCCGACCTGCGGCAGATCGCGTCGCTGATGGACGCCGCCGCGCTGGCGCCGCCGCCGGCCGTAGGATCGCCACCCCCCGATTCCAGCGGATTCACCGAGACCGTGAAGTTCGATCGTGCCGATCCAAGGCACAATTCCTGACCCCCTTGGTTTGAAGGTTCGATGACTCTGCCCGTGTCCGCCACCGCCATGTCGCTTGAATTCTTCAGTGCCACGGACACCGGCCGAGCGCGCAACAACAACGAGGATTCGGTCGCCGTCCACGAGGCTTCGGCGCTGGTCGTGCTGGCCGACGGCATGGGCGGCTACAACGCCGGCGAGGTCGCCAGCGGCATGGCCACCTCGTTCATCAAGACCGAACTGGGCCGCTGGCTGCAAGAAGCGTCGGGCAATGCGTCCGACACCGACGTGCGCCGCGCGATGGACATCTGCGTCGACAACGCGAACCGGGCGATCTTCAACGCGGCCAATTCCAACCCGCAGTACGCCGGCATGGGCACGACGCTGGTGGTCGGCGCCTTCCGCGACGGCCGGCTGCTGATGGGCCATGTCGGCGATTCGCGCGGCTACCGCTTTCGCGCCGGCCGCCTGCAGCAGATCACGCACGACCATTCGCTGCTGCAGGAACAGATCGATTCCGGGCTGATCACGCCGGAACAGGCCGCTTTCTCCGCCAACAAGAACCTGGTGACGCGCGCTGTCGGCGTCGAAGACACCGTGCTGCTGGAGACCCACCTGCACGACCTGATGCCGGGAGACATCTACTTACTCTGCTCCGACGGGCTGTCTGACATGCTGGACGATGAGAGCATCGGCCAGGTGTTGCAGGCGCACGACTCGCTGGACGAGGCAGGTGCGGCGCTGATTGACGCAGCCAATGATGCGGGTGGAAAGGATAATATCGCGGTGGTCCTGGTTCGGGTACGGGGCCAGAGCATCGCGCCACGATCGTGGTGGCCGTTCAGGCGTTGAAACGTTCAGGCATTGAAGTTCTGCCGGCTCTGAAATTGCCAGCACATTGCACGGGGTCCTGGTTCGGAGCCCAGACATACAAGAGAGACTAGAGGTCAAGCATGGGCAAGTTGGTCGTATCGCTCGACGGGGTCGTGATCAAGGAAGTGCAGATCACCAAGGACAAGACGACCCTTGGCCGGCGGCCCTACAACGACATCGTGATCGACAACCTGGCCGTCAGCGGCGAGCACGCGGTGCTCCAGATGGTCGGCTCCGACGTGTTCATCGAAGACCTGAACAGCACCAACGGCACCTACATCAACGGCAAGGCCGTCAAGAAGCAACTGCTGGCGCACAACGACACCGTCGAGATCGGCAAGTACAAGATCAAGTACCTGGTCGAGGATGGCACCGACTACGAGAAGACGATGATCATGAAGCCCGGCGCTGCGCCGGTGCCTTCGGCCCAGGGCTTCGCGCAGACACTCGCGCCGGCTTCAGGCTTTGGTGGCTTGAGCACGTCGTCGAGCCCGGCGACCATCAAGGTGCTCAATGGTGCCGCTGCGGGCCGCGAGGTCGCGCTGACCAAGGTGGTCACGACCGTCGGCAAGCCCGGCGTGCAGGTCGCGTCGATCACGAAACGCCCGGGCGGCTATGTGTTCGCCCACGTCGAAGGCTCGTCGCGCCCGACGATCAACGGCAACCCGCTGGCCAGCGACACGCTGCCGCTGAAGAACGGCGACGTGATCGAACTCGCCGGCACGCAGATGCAGTTCGTGCAGGTCTGACGGGCTCGGCACCGGACGAGATTTTCTGTAGCCCGGCCGGCGTGAAGCAATTCACGTCGATCCCGAATGCCGGGTATCGAGGTGTTCAAGGCGGGCCCAATCGCGGCTTCGCACCTTGCATCACCGGGCGGTCGCGGTCAGCATTCAGCGTTCTGTCCTGCTGGCGTGCCTGTGTCGCGCGCCTCCTGCCACCGCCATGAAAATCCGCGTCCTCGGGTGCTCCGGGGCCATTGCCGCAGGCAGCCGGACCACCGCCTTCCTGATTGAACACGATGTGCTCGTCGATGCGGGCACCGGCGTGGGCGACCTGTCGCTCGACGAGCTGGCGCAAATCGACCACATCCTGATCAGCCACTCGCACCTCGATCACATCCTGTCGATCGGCCTGCTGGCCGACAGCGTGATGCGCCGGCGCATGGCCGCCGGCCGGCCGCCGATCCAGGTGCATGCGCTGCCGCAGACGCTCGAGGCGCTGCGCCAGCACATCTTCAATGGCGTGATCTGGCCCGACTTCACGCGGCTGCCGAGCCGCGAGCAACCGGTGCTGCAGTTGCGGCCGTTCGAGGTCGGCCAGCAGCTGGTGCTCGGCGGCAAGACCTTCGAGGTGCTGAGCGCGGCGCACACCGTGCCGGCGGTCGGCTTCGGGCTGCAAGGCGCCGAGGGCTGGTGGATCTACACCGGCGACACCGGGCCGAACCCGCTGCTGTGGGAGCGGCTGTCGTCGCTCAAGATAGAACACCTGGTGATCGAGACGGCGTTCAGCGACGACGAGCGGCAGCTCGCCCGCATCAGCCGCCACCTGTGCCCGGCGGCGCTCAGCCATGAGCTGGCGTCGCTGAAGGGCGCGGTCGATGTTCACATCACGCACATCAAGCCGGGTGAAGTGGCCTCGGTGATGAAGGAAGTTGCCAACCTGGTCACGCCGCATCGCATCGCCGCGCTGCAGGCGGGCCAGATGATCGAACTGGCTTGAAGCATCTGACAACCGTTTGCGCAATCCCGTTTACAGAAACGAAGTGACGGTTTTGGTCAATGCAGAACGGGCGCGGTAGGCATTTGGTGCAAGCGGTGACCGGCTGCGTCAGAACAACGGTCGAAAATCACATCAAAACTAGGGATTGAGCTTGGCACGAGGGCTGCATCTTATTCTTCGTGTCCCACCCGTTCCCATCTCAGGAGAGCTCTACATGAAGCGCGTTCAACAAGGTTTCACCCTCATCGAACTGATGATCGTCGTTGCGATCATCGGTATTCTGGCTGCCGTCGCACTGCCGGCTTACCAGGACTACACCAAGCGTGCCAAGGTCTCTGAAGTCATCCTGGCTGCCTCCGGCTGCCGCACGGCCGTGACGGAAGTCTACGGTTCGAGCTCGCTGTCGGTCATCCCGACCGGCGGCTGGGGCTGCGAGCAAGTCAGCTCGACGTCCAAGTATGTCAGCTCGATCGCTGTCAGCGCCAACGGCGCCATCACCGTCGGCGCTCAAGGCACCGGCGACACGGCCAACATCGACGGCTTCGTTGTGACCCTGGTCCCGGCTGATGCTGCAGGCGCTGCGCTGTCCTACGTGCCTGGCACGGTCATCAACCGCTGGATTTGCGGCTCGAAGACCGTCACCCCGGCCACCACGGTCAACCAGAAGTACCTGCCGGGCTCGTGCCGCGGCTGATCGACTCTCGCAGTCGATACGCAAGGAAGGGCAGCCATTGGCTGCCCTTTTTTATTGGATCCGCGGAAGATGAAATCAACCACCGATTGGCGCTTCGTGCCGGTCGCGCTCATTGGCCTGGCGTGGCTGAATCCGAACCACTATGCACCGTGGGCCGCATTCCACTCCGACTGGCTGGCCACGCTCGCCTTGATCGCCATGTTGGCCGTAGTGGCCTTTGATCGGCGGCGACCGGCTCTGAGCCTTCCCGCGTCGGCGCTCGCAGTGGCCGTGCTGGCACTGGTGCCGCTGCTTCAATCCCTGGCCGGACAGACACTGTTCTTCGGCGACGCCCTCATCGCGGCCGCCTACATGGCCGGACTGTCGATTTCGATCGCCGCGGGAGCCAATGCCACCCGCGGTCAGCTCGCCGACACCCGCTTCAGCGAGGTCGCGGCACTGCTGGTCCTGCTTGCCGCGCTGCTCTCACTGGGCGTGGCACTGACGCAGTGGCTTCGCCTCGATGGCTTCGGCATCTGGTCGGTCGACATGCCTGTCGGCGGCAGACCTTACGGGAACCTTGGGCAGCCCAACATGCTCGCCACCCTGCTGTTTCTCGGCCTGTGTGGCGCACTGTTCCTCTACGAACGAACGGCGATCGGGCTGACCGGGCTGATGCTGTCTGGCGTTCTGATCTGCTTTGGCGTCGCCATGACGCAATCTCGCGTCGGCTGGGTAGAATTCACCACCCTGATCGGTTGGCTGCTGGTGCAGCGTCGGCGCGCTCGGCTCCGGGTTCCGCCGTGGGTGTTGTTCTTCTTCGCCGCCGTGCTGCTGATCTCCGTCGTCGGCTGGGAACGTCTATGCGAGACATTGATGCTGTCGCAAGGGCGCGAACTGCGGGAACAGTTGACGGGCGGTGCCCGGCTCATCCACTGGGAAACCATGCTCGATGCCGCGCTGCGGCAACCCTGGCTGGGGTACGGCTGGAACCAGAGCGCCGTTGCGCAAGCTGTTACGGCCAACGACCACCGCGCCAGCTTCGAGATGGTGGAGCATGCTCACAGCATCCTGCTGGACCTCGTGATCTGGAACGGATTCCCGCTGGCATTGCTGATCCTGGCCGGCGCGATCGCCTGGCTCTGGTCGCGGTTTCGGGCATGCCGTGACGCCGGCACCATCATGCTGATGGTCGCCGTGCTGATCCTGATCGTCCACAGCCTGATCGAGTTTCCGCTGGAGTACGCCTTCTTCCTGTTCCCGTTCGGATTCATGCTGGGCGTACTGGACACCTCCGCGCCGGTGACATGGGCCGTGCGGATTCCACGTGTCGCCGCCGTGTTCGCGTTGCTCGGCTGCATCGCCTTGACGTCGTGGATCACGTGGGAATATGCACAAGCCGAAGAAAGTTACCGCGATCTGCGCTTCGAGGGTGCGAGGATCGGCCCGCCGCGCACTCTGCACGCACCCGACTTGGTGCTGCTGACCCAGCTGCGCGAATTCCTGCACTTCGCCAACACACAGGCGCGGCGAGGCATGCCCCCCGAGGAACTCGACATGATGCGTGATGTCGCAGCGCGATACGGCCACCCGCCGGTCCTGTTCCGATACGCGCTGGCTTCTGCGTTGAATGGCCGTCCCGATCAGGCGCGCGACACTCTGCGCCGCCTCTGCAAGACGCAAATGATCGAGCGATGCGAAGAAGGCCGCGAGGCTTGGGTGGCGGCCAGCCAGGGAGAGTTTCCTGAGCTTCGAGCCGTTGAGTTCCCTGCTGTCCCGACACTGAGCAAGCGGTGAGGGCCTCAGCCGGGCGTTCGCGCATTTGAGAGAATCCGCGATCAGCATCCCTCCCGGCCCATGAAACGCTTCTCCGACCTGCCGCGCCGCCTGCGCGCTACCGTGTTGCACCTGCTGTTCAGCGTCCTGGTCGCGACGGCAGCCAGTCTGCTCGTCTTCGTGCTCTGGTATCCCTCGCCCTACGGGGCGCTGACCGGTGGCCTTGAACTGTTCGGGTTGTTGACCGGCGTCGACCTGATCCTCGGCCCCCTGCTGACGGCGGTCGTCGCGAACGGGGCCAAGCCCAGGCGCGAATTGTTCAGAGACATCGCCGCCATTGCCGTGGTGCAGCTCGCCGCACTGGGCTATGGGCTCCATACCATTGCGCTGGCTCGCCCGGTGGTGATCGCCTTCGAGGTGGATCGCATGCGCGTGGTGACCGCTTCGGAAGTGGCCGTCGACGAACTGCCGTCGGCTCCTGCGGACTTGCAGCACCTTTCTTGGACCGGCCCGAAGCTCATCGCCGCCCTCAAGCCGACGTCGGCCGACGAGCAGTTTCGTTCGATGACGCTCGGAATGAGCGGCGTCGACCTGTCGATGGTGCCGAAGTACTGGGCTGACTACGCGCAGGCACGCGCCGATGTGCTGCGTGTTGCCAAACCGGTCTCCGTGCTGGTTCAACACTATCCGGCCGCGGCCGAGTCGGTGCGCGCTCTGTCCGCCAAGGCCGGTGTGGAAGTGAAGGACCTTCGCTTCCTGCCGCTGATGTCGCGCCGGGCGAGCTGGGTCACGCTGGTCGCGCAACCTGATGCGCGCATCGTCGGCCATCTCCCGCTGGACGGCTTCTTCTGATGGTCGCTTCGCGTTCCACCTCCAATGTCGAACCTGCCCTGGCCAGTGGCCTGTTGCTGGTCGCCATCGCCGTTCCGACGCTGCTGGCCTTCAATGTCCCGCCATCGGCAACGCTGCTGAACCAGGCTGCGGCACTGGCGGGATGGGGTGTGGCTGCGCTGATGCTGTCGCTCACCATCACCCTGCATGCCGTTCCTCCCCGTGGTGCTGCTGCGTCGCTCGCGGCCATAGCGGCGCTGCTGATCCTCTCTGTCTCGGCGCTGGTCGCGCCCGTTGCGACAGGTGCGCCGTGGCCGTTGGCCCTGTCGTCAACCGGCACAATTTTCGCTGCGGCCGTCACGCTGGTCGTCGGCGTCACTGTGGGACGCTCGCTCGAGCAGCGGGACCCGGTGTTCCACTCGCTGTGCCTCGCGCTGTTCATCGCCGGCCTGCTCAGCGTCCTGGTGGCCCTCATCCAGTCCTTCGTCCCCCAGTGGGCCGACGGCAACTGGATCGCCCGGCCTGCCACACCGGGGCGCGCCGGCGGCAACCTGCGCCAGCCCAATCACCTGAGCAGCCTGCTGGTCTGGTCGCTCGCGGCCTTGGCGTGCTTGCACGAGGCCTGGGTCGAGCGTCCGCGGGACCCGCGCCTGGCCATGGCCCGCGTGGCCTCGTTGCTCGCCATGGGCTCGCTGGTCCTCGGGGTTGTGCTGACCGTCTCGCGCACCGGCATGGTCTGCGTGCTGTTGCTTGCCGTCTGGGGCGTGGTCGATCGACGCCTGTCGCGCTTCACGCGCATCTTGCTGTTGCTGATGCCGGTCCTCTACGTGCTGTCGTGGATGCTCGCAACCGCCGGCGTCCAGACCTTCGCCGGCGACTCGCAGATCCACGGATCGGACCCGTCCAGCTCGCGCTTCGGCATCTGGGCCAATGCGCTGTCGCTGATTGCGCAGCACCCCTGGCTCGGCGTGGGATGGGGCGAGTTCAACTTCGCGTGGACCCTCACGCCCTTCCCCGGCAGGCCGGGTGCCTTCTTCGACCACACCCACAACCTCCCGCTGCAGCTGCTGGTCGAGCTCGGCATCCCGCTCGGCACCCTCGTGATGGCCTTGCTGCTGTGGGCCCTGTGGAAGGCGTTCGTCGCAGCGCGGCGAGCGGCGTCGACCGATGGCCTGACCCAGCGCGGTGCCCTCGTGATGGTGCTGACGATGGCGGTCCACAGCATGCTCGAGTACCCGCTGTGGTATGCCTACTTCCTGCTGCCGACGGCCTTCGCGTTCGGCATCTGCCTGGGCGGCATTCGCGAGCCCCGTGAGCTTGCGGCGCCCGCGGCGGCGCGCCGCATCTCGACGGCCCTGGCCATCGGCTCGGCCCTGCTGGTGGTCGGCGCCATCGTGTCGGTGCTCGACTACATGCGCGTCGTGGTCATCTTCTCGCCGCCCGAGAATGCGGCCCCGCTGCCGGAACGCATTGCCGACGGCCAGCGCAGCTGGCTGTTCGCCCACCACGCCGACTACGCCGCCGGCACCATCGCCGAGCATCCCGGCGAGGCGCTGGGCAGTTTCAAGCGCTCGACCCACTACCTGCTGGACACCCGGCTGATGATGGCCTGGGCCAAGGCGCTCGAAGAAAGCGGCGACACCGACCGCGCCCGCTATGTCGCCCAGCGGCTGCGCGAGTTCAACAACCCGGGCGCTGCCGAGTTCTTCGCCCCTTGCGAAGCACCGAAGGCGGCGTCGACCCCGCTGCCGTTCCAGTGCCTGCAGCCGAGCCGCCCGCTGAGCTTCGAAGACTTCAGGTAGCCGCCACCCAGTCCCCCGACTTCCCGCCGTGCTTCTCCAGCACCCGGATCTCCCCCATCACCATCCCGCGGTCGACGGCCTTGCACATGTCGTAGACCGTCAGCAGCCCGACCTGCACCGCCGTCAGCGCCTCCATCTCGACGCCGGTGCGCCCGAGCGTCTCGACCTGCGCAATGCAGCGCACCAGGTTCTGCGCGGGATCGATCTCGAAATCGACCGCCACCTTCGTGATCGGCAGCGGGTGGCACAGCGGGATCAGCTCGGCGGTGCGCTTGCTGGCCTGGATCGCCGCGATGCGCGCGATGCCGATCACGTCGCCCTTCTTCGCGGTGCCACTCTGGATCAGCGCCAGCGTGGCCGGCAGCATGCGGATCACGCCGGCGGCGCGTGCGATGCGGTGCGTCTCGGCCTTGGCCGACACGTCGACCATGTGCGCCTGCCCCTGCGCGTCGAAATGGGTCAGGGCGGGGTCGCTCGCCGGCAGGGACTGCACTGGGGGAAGGGGCTTGGACATGAAGGGAAACATCCGGGCAACGTGGCGCTGGCATCATAGCGATCGGCCGCTCTTCGCCTTCGCGCCCCACCGGATGACACGCCCGATCCCCATCACCGCGCTTATCACCGCGCCTCCCACCCGCCCGACCGTCGCCGCCCGCCTCGTCGCGTCGCTGTGCGCGCTGGCCTTGCTCGGCAGCAGCGGCTGGGCGCAGGCGCAAGGCGCGGCATCCAGCCCCGGCCCCGAGCCGGTGCCGGCCACCCAGAACGCGCTGCCCGCGCTCGGCGATTCGGTGTCGGATGACCTGAGCGTCGGCACCGAGCGCCGCATCGGCGACCAGATCATGCGGGCGATCCGACAAGACCCCGACTACCTCGACGACCCGGTGCTGCTCGAGTACCTGCAGTCGCTCTGGCAGCCGCTGGTCGCGGCCTCGCGCGCCCAGGGCAACATCGGCGGCGAGATCGACCAGCGCTTCGCGTGGGAGCCCTTCCTGGTGCGCGACAAGACCGTCAATGCGTTCGCGCTGCCCGGCGGCTACGTCGGCGTGCACCTGGGCCTGATCGCGATGACGGCCACGCGCGACGAGCTCGCGTCGGTGCTGGCACACGAGATGTCGCACGTCACGCAGCGCCACATCGCGCGCGGCATGGTCAACAGCCGGCGCCAGTCGCTGATCGGGCTGGCCGGCATGATCCTCGGCGTGATCGCCGCCACGCGCAGCACCCGCGTCGATGGCGCCAACGCGATCTTCACCGGCGCGCAGGCCGCCTCGGTGCAGGGCCAGTTGAACTTCTCGCGCGACATGGAGCGCGAGGCCGACCGCGTCGGCTTCAACGTGCTGACCGGCGCCGGCTTCGCACCCGGCGGCATGGCCGCGATGTTCGAGAAGCTCGACCAGGCCTCGCACCTGAACGACAGCGGCGGCTTCCCGTACCTGCGCACCCACCCGATCACCACCGAGCGCATCGGTGATGCCCGCCAGCGCCTGGGCACCGCCGCGCCGGTGCCGCCGGTCAGCGTGCTCGCGCACGTCGCGGCGCAGGCCCGTGCTCGCGTGATGATGGATGCGCGCACCGATGCGCTGCGCCGCTGGCAGTCGCAAGACAAGGTCGCGGCCACCGCCAGCGTCGGCGAGCGCCTGAACGCCGCCTATGCCAGCGCGCTCGCGTCGACGCTGCTGCACGACTGGGCGCGCGCCGATGCCGCGCTGCAGGTGGCGCTCGGCGTGGTGCGCGGCAGCCCGCGCAGCGATGCCACCGCCGAGCGCGAGGTCGTGATGCTGCAGGCGCAGTCGCTGGCCGAACGCGGCGACGGCGTGCGCGCCGGCCAGGTGCTGAAGCCCTACCTCGACGGCGGCGCCACGCCGTCGCGGGCGGTGCTGCTGCTGCAGGCCCAGGTGGCGCTGGCCTCGCCGAAGACCGACCCGGCCATCAAGCGCAGCGCCGACGACCTGCAGACCTGGACCACGCTGCACCCGACCGACGCGCTCGCCTGGCAGCAACTCAGCCGCACCTGGGAGCAGCTCGGCCTGCAGCTGCGCTCGCTGCGCGCCGATGCCGAATCGCACTACGCCGTCGGCGACCTGACCGGCGCGGTCGATCGCCTGCGCGCCGGCCAGCGCCTGGCCCGCACGCCGGGCGGCAAGGTCGATTTCATCGACGCGTCGATCATCGATGCGCGGCTGCGCGACCTCGAAGGCCAGCGCCGCCGGCAGATGGAAGACGAGCGCCGCCAGGAAGGCTGACGTCCCGCTGAATCCGGCCCGGTGTGCCTTATCCTCCCGGCACTTCAGGAGGAGACGGCATGCCACGATCCATCGCCCGGGCCATCGGCGCCGCCACGTTCGCGCTGCTGGCCGCAGCGGCCGTTTCCACGCAGGCCGCCACCATCGCGTCGGTCAGTCCGCAAGGCGAGGTCGCGCAGGTCCGCCAGCTCACGGTGAAGTTCTCCGAAGCGGTGGTGCCGTTCGGCGACCTGCGCCTACCCGACCCGCTCGGCGTGGCCTGCGAAGGCCAGTCGCGTGCCGGCTCGGGCCGCTGGGCCAACGACCGCGTCTGGCTGTACGACTTCCGCGAGGCGCTGCCGCCCGGCACGCGCTGCACGCTGAAGGCGAAACCCGACTGGAAGCCGCTGAACGGCGCGCTGACCGGTGGCACCGAGTTCAGCTTCAGCACCGGCGGCCCGGCCGTCGAGTCGACGCTGCCGTACGCCGGCAACCAGGTCGAAGAAGACCAGCATTTCGTGCTGCGGCTGACCGGCCCGGCGGTCGAGGCCAGCGTCGCGGCGCATGCGGCCTGCGAGGTCGAGGGCATCGGCGAGCGCATGCCGGTGCGCGTGGTCGGCGGCGCGATTCGCGACGAGGTGATCAAGGCGCGGCAGCTCGAGAAGCAGGCCGAGCGCGTCGTCGTGCTGACCTGCCAGCGCCCGCTGCCGCCCGACAGCGTGCTGCGCCTGGTCTGGGGTGCCGGCATCGCGGCGCAGGTCAACCCGAAGATCGTCACGCGCACCGAGCAGCGCTTCAACTTCCGCGTGCGCAAGGCCTTCAGCGCCGAGTTCAGCTGCGAGCGCGAGCGGGCCGAAGCACCGTGCCTGCCGATCCGGCCGATGACGCTGCGATTCTCGTCGCAGCTGCCGCGCGAACTGGCCGCGGCGATCCGCCTGCAGCCGGCCTCGGGCCAGGCGATCGCGCCGGCCTTCGATGCGGACGACAAGTCGACCGAGGTCGACAGCCTGCGCTTCCCGACGCCGCTGCCCGAGCGCGCCACCTTCACGATCGAGCTGCCGCGCAACCTGAAGGACAGCTCGGGCCGCGCGCTCGCGAATGCCGCGAGCTTTCCGTTGAAGGTCGCGACCGGCGATGCTCCGCCGATTGCGAAGTTCGCGGCCGCGCCGTTCGGCGTCGTCGAGCTGAATGCCGACGCGATGCTGCCGGTCACGCTGCGCCATGTGCAGGGCGACCTGCGGCCGGCCGCCGGCGGGGGCGCGGTGCGCATCAAGACGCTGCGCACCGATGCCGACATGCTGCAGTGGTACGCCCGCGTCGCGCGCTACCACGAGAGCCGGCTGACCGCGAAGGAAGCCGGCCTGCCGGCCGCGCAGCACTACGAGATCGAGCGCGTCGTCGACGCCAAGGGCCGCAGCAAGGAAGTGCGCCATGAACGCTACGTCGAGACCCGCGAGCTGTCGCTGCTGAACAGCGCGGGCGACGCGAAGCGCATGGACCTGCCGCAACTCGCCGGCGGCGACCCACGACCGTTCGAGGTCGTCGGCATCCCGATCGCCGACCCCGGCTACCACGTGGTCGAGATCGAATCGCGCCGCCTCGGCGAGGCGCTGCTCGACAAGAAGGCGCCGATGTACGTGCGCGCCGGCGTGCTGGTCACCAACCTCGGCGTGCACTTCAAGCTCGGCCGCGAGAACAGCGTGGTCTGGGTCACGACGCTCGACCGCGGCAAGCCGGTCGCCGAGGCCGACGTCGCCGTCAACGACTGCCGCGGCCGCCGGCTGTGGGCCGGCCGCACCGATGCGAACGGCCTCGCGCGCATCGACCAGGTGCTGGAGCGCGCCGACGAATGCCCGGCCGACACCGGCTTCTTCGTCACCGCGCGCAAGCCGACGCCGAAGGGCCTGACCGACACCGCCTTCGTCTTCAGCAGCTGGCAGAAGGGCATCGAGACCTGGCGCTTCAGCTTCCCGACCAGCAGCGACGCGCAACCCGACGTGCAGGCGCACACGGTGTTCGACCGCACGCTGCTGCGCGCCGGCGAGACGGTGTCGATGAAGCATTTCCTGCGCCGCGAGACCAGCAGCGGCCTGGCCGCGTTGCCGGCCGAGCGGCTGCCGACGCGGCTGAAGATCGTGCACCAGGGCAGCGGGCAGGAAGTCACCGTGCCGCTGAGCTGGAACGGCACGCGCAGCGCGGTGTCGAGCTGGAACATCCCGCCGGCCGCCAAGCTCGGCGTGTATGACGTGACGCTGGAGCGCGAAGGCAGCGAGGCCGAGCGGCAGCGCAGCAGCTGGTCCGCCGGCAGCTTCCGCGTCGAGGAATTCCGGCTGCCGCTGGTCGACGCGCGCGTCAGCGGGCCGAAGGAGGTGCCGATCGCGCCGAAGGAGCTGCCGATCGGCGTGCAGCTGAACTACTTCGCCGGCGGCGGGATGGCGCAGGCCCCGGCGCGGCTGACCGCGCTGCTGCGCCCGCGCGCCAGCGGCTTCGCGGGCTACGACGAATTCAGCTTCGAGCCGCCGCGCGACCCGAAGCAGGCCGGGCGCAGCGACGACGGCGACGAAGGCGCGCCCGAATCGAGCGGCAAGGTGGTCGCCGACAAGCTGCCGGTGATGACCGACCGCGACGGCGCGGCCAGCATCACCGTGAAGGACCTGCCGCCCATCCAGCGGCCGAGCGAGCTCGTCACCGAGCTCACCTTCAACGACCCGAACGGCGAGGTGCAGACCGCGTCGACCACGGTCGCGCTGTGGCCGAGCGCGGTGGTGCTGGGCATGAAGACCGGCTCGTGGGCGAGCGCGCGCGGCAAGGTCAAGCTGCAGGTGCTGGCGCTCGACACCGCCGGCAAGCCGGTCAAGGGCCAGGCCGTCGAGGTGCGCGGCCGGCTGTCGCAGGTCATCAGCACGCGCAAGCGCATGGTCGGCGGCTTCTACGCCTACGACAACCGCACCGAGGTCAAGGAGCTCGGCACGGTGTGCAGCGGCAGCACCGACGACCGCGGCCTGCTGCTGTGCGACGCGGCGCTCGAGAACGCCGGCCAGGTCGAGCTGATCGCGAAGGCGAGCGACAAGGCCGGCCACCTGGCCGAGGCGGCGTCCAGCGTGTGGGTCACGAAGCAGGGCGAACTGTGGTTCGCGCAGGACAACGACGACCGCATCGACGTGCTGCCCGAAAAGAAGAGCTACGAGCCCGGCGAGACCGCGCGGCTGCAGGTGCGCATGCCGTTCCGCGAGGCGACCGCGCTGATCAGCGTCGAGCGCGAGGGCGTGATCGCGACGCGCGTCGTCACGCTGCGCGGCGACGACCCGACGGTGGAGCTGAAGATCGAGCCGTCGTGGGGCCCGAACGTCTACGTCGACGTGCTGGTGCTGCGCGGGCGCATCCGCGAGGTGCCGTGGTATTCGTTCTTCAGCTGGGGCTGGAAGGAGCCGCTGAACTGGGCGCGCTCGTTCTGGTACGAGGGCCGCGAGTACCAGGCGCCGACCGCGATGGTCGACCTGTCGAAGCCGGCCTTCAAGCTCGGCATCGCGGCGCTCAAGGTGGGGTTGCAGGCGCACCGGCTGCAGGTCAGCGTGACAGCAGACAAGCCGCAGTACGCGGTGCGCCAGACCGCGAAGGCGCGCATCAAGGTGCTGCACGACGGCAAGCCGCTCGCGAACACCGAGGTGGCCTTCGCCGCGGTCGACGAGGGCCTGCTCTCGCTGCGCCCGAACGATTCGTGGGACCTGCTCGGCGCGATGCTGAAGCCGCGCGCGCTCGGCGTCGAGACCAGCACCGGGCAGAGCGAGATCATCGGCCGGCGGCACTACGGCCGCAAGGCGGTGGCGGCCGGCGGCGGTGGCGGCAAGAACGCGACGCGCGAGCTGTTCGACACGCTGCTGCTGTGGAAGGCGCAGGTGCTGCTCGATGCCAACGGCGAGGCGGTGGTCGACGTGCCGCTCAACGATTCGCTGACCAGTTTCCGCTTGGTCGCGGTGGCCGATGCCGGGCTGCAGCAGTTCGGCAGCGGCAGCACCAGCATCCGCGTCACGCAGGACCTGCAGGTGCTGTCGGGCCTGCCGCCGCTGGTGCGCGATGGTGATCGGTTCAGCGCGATGCTGACGCTGCGCAACACCACGACGCACGAGATGACCGTGCGGGCCACGCTGACTGGCACCGCCAACAGCGGTGGCGAGCGCGGTGCTGACATCGTGCGCACGCCGATCGAGCTGCCGCCGCAGGAGGTGGTGCTGCCGGCCGGCGGTGCGAAGGAGCTGGTGTGGCCGGTCGACGTGCCGGCCGAGGTGTTCAGCATCGCGTGGGAGGCGGGCGCCGAGGAGCAGGCCGGTGACAAGGCGAAAGACAGGCTGAAGCTCACGCAGCTTGTCAGCGCCGCGGTGCCGGTGCGCGTGCTGCAGGCGACGCTGTCGCAGCTCGACGGCCCGTTCACGCTGCCGGTGGCGGCGCCGGCCGATGCGCTGCCGGAGAGCGGCACCAAGCGCGGCGGCCTGAACGTCGGCGTTCAGCCGAAGCTGACCGGCGCGCTGCCCGGCATCCGCCGCTACTTCGAGACCTACCCATTCATCTGCCTGGAGCAGAAGACCTCGAAATCGGTCGGCCTGAAGGACGCGAAGCTGTGGGCCGGTGTCGCGAATGCGCTGCCGACCTACCTCGACAGCGACGGGCTCGCGAGCTACTTTCCGCCGCGTGCCGAAGACGGCGCGCGCGGCAGCGACCGGCTCACCGCCTACGTGCTGGCCGCTACGCACGAGGCCGGCTTCGAGCTGCCGCCGGCCGCGCGCGACAGCATGCTCGACGGGCTGACGGCCTTCGTCGAGGGCCGCATCGAGCGCAAGTTCTGGTCGCCACGTGCCGACCTGGACGTGCGCAAGCTCGCCGCCATCGAGGCGCTGTCGCGCTACGGCCGTGCGCAGCCGAAGATGCTGGGCTCGGTCAACATCACGCCGAACCAGTGGCCGACCGCCGCGGTGATCGACTGGCTCAACATCCTGCGCCGCGTGCAGGGCGTGCCGGAGCAAGCGAAGCGGCTGGAGGAAGTGCAGCAGATCCTGCGCGGCCGGCTCACCTATGCCGGCACGACCTTGCGCTTCAGCAACGAGGGCGACGACTTCTGGTGGTGGCTGATGGACAGTGCCGACGCCAACGCGGCGCGGCTGATCCTCGCGGTGCTCGACGACCCGGCCTGGCGCGACGACCTGCCGCGCATGGTGGTGGGCAGCCTGGGCCGCCAGCGCGGCGGCGCGTGGCTGACGACCACGGCCAACCTGTGGGGCTCGCTCGCGCTCGACAAGTTCTCGGCGAAGTTCGAATCCGCCAAGGTCGCGGGCCGCACGGTGGCGAGCACCGGCGGCGCGCCGGTCGCGATCGACTGGGGCAAGTCGGCCGACGGCGGCACGGTGACGCTGCCGTGGCCCGACAAGGCCGGCACGCTGGGCGTGGTGCAGGAGGGCGGCGGCAAGCCGTGGCTGACGGTGCAGAGCCTGGCCGCGATCCCGCTGAAGGAGCCGATCCGCGCCGGCTACAGCCTCGCGCGCACGGTCACCGCGGTCGAGCAGAAGGACAAGTCGAAATGGTCGCGCGGCGACGTGCTGCGGGTGCGGGTCGAGGTCGACGCGCAGTCGGACATGACCTGGGTGGTGGTCAGCGACCCGGTGCCGGGCGGCGCGACGCTGCTCGGCTCGGGCCTCGGCCGCGACAGCGCGATCGCGACGCAGGGCGAGAAGCGGCAAGGTGCATGGCCGGTGTACGAGGAGCGCAGCTTCGAGGCCTTCCGCAGCTACTACGACTATTTGCCGCGCGGCAAGCACGTGATCGAGTACACCGTGCGGCTCAACAACCCCGGCCGCTTCGCGTTGCCGCCGACGCGGGTGGAGGCGATGTACGCGCCGGAGAGCTTCGGCGAGCTGCCGAACACGGCGATCGAGGTCGCGCCGTGAAGCGGGCCGCCTGCTCTGCGTTGCTGCTGTTCGCAGCGGCCGCAGCGCAGGCGCTGCCGAGCTTCAGCGAGGTGAAGACGGCGTGGAGGCCGTCCGACGTGACGCTGCTTGCGCGCGACGGCACGCCGCTGCAGACCGTGCGTGTCGACAAGAGCGCGCGCCGGCTGGCCTGGGTGCCGCTGCAGGACATCTCGCCGGCACTGCTCCAGGCAATAGTGCTCAGCGAAGACCGGCGCTTCTATGAGCACAGCGGCGTCGACTGGGGCGCGGTCGCGACCAGCGCCTGGGCCAACGTGTGGAACACCCGCACGCGCGGCGCGTCGACGCTGACGATGCAGCTCGCCGGCCTGCTCGACGACGATCTCGCGCGGCCGGCCGGCGGGCGCAGCGTCGCGCAGAAGCTCGGCCAGGCCGTCACCGCGACGCGGCTCGATGCGCGCTGGAAGAAGAGCGAGATCCTCGAGGCCTACCTGAACCGGGTCGCGTTCCGCGGCGAGGTGGTCGGCATCGATGCGCTGTCGCAGACGCTGTTCGGCAAGCACCCGGGCGGGCTGGACGTCGACGAGGCGGCGATCGCGGCGGCGCTGCTGCGCGGGCCGAACGCGGCGCCTGCCGTCGTCGCGCAACGGGTCTGCGGCGTGCTGCAGCTGCAGAAGCTCGATTGCAAGGGCGTCACCGCGCTGGCGCAGACGGCACTGCTGCGCCAGGGCGGCATGCCGCTGGGCGAGCAGCTCGCGCCGCATTTCGCGCGCCAAGTAGTGGTCGGCGATGCGGCGGTTCAGGCCAGCGTGCAGCGCACGACGCTCGATGCGCGGCTGCAGCGTTTCGCGGTCAACACGCTGCGCCGGCAACTGGCCGAGCTGTCGGGCCGCAACGTCGAGGACGGCGCGATCGTCGTGCTCGACAACGCGAGCGGCGAGGTGCGCGCGTGGGTCGGCTCGAGTGGCAGCTATTCCGACGCGGCCCAGGTCGACGGCGTGCTGGCGCGCCGCCAGCCGGGCTCGACGCTGAAGCCTTTCGTCTACGAACTGGCCTTCGAGCGCCGGCTGATCACGCCGGCCAGCCTGCTCGACGATTCGCCGGCGCAGCTGGCCACCACCAACGGCCTGTACCTGCCGCAGAACTACGACCACGCGTTCAAGGGCTGGATCAGCGCGCGCACCGCGCTCGGCGCGAGCCTGAACGTGCCGGCGGTGCGGGTCGGCGCGATGCTCGGGCCCGATGCGTTGGTCGAGCGGCTGAACGCGCTGGGGCTGGCGCTGCCCGAGACTGGTGGCTTCTACGGCCATTCGCTGGCGCTCGGCAGCGCCGACGTGAGCCTGCTGGCGCTGACCAACGCGTACCGCACGCTCGCCAACGGCGGGATGTTCTCGCCGCCGGCGCTGCGCGGCGCGGCGGGCGCACCAAGGCGTGTCGCGAGCGCGGCGGCGAGCTGGCTCGTCACCGACATCCTGGCCGACAACGCGGCGCGGGCGCGCACCTTCGGGCTGGACAGCAGCCTGGTCACGAAGGGCTTCGCCGCGGTGAAGACCGGCACCAGCAAGGACATGCGCGACAACTGGTGCGTCGGCTTCACCGACCGCTACACCGTCGGCGTGTGGGTCGGCAATGCGAGCGGCGAGGCGATGCACGACGTGAGCGGTGTCAGCGGCGCCGCGCCGGTGTGGCAGGCGCTGGTGCGGCATCTGCACGACGGTGCGCCGTCGAAGCGGCCGGTCGTGCCGGCGGGCGTGGTGACGATGCCGATCCGCTTCGACGACCAGCGCGAGGCGGCGCGCGACGAGGTGTTCGTCGCCGGCACCGAGCAGGCGCTGTGGAGCCCGAGCGCGCAGGTGCGCGGCACGCAGCGCTTCGGCATCGTCAGCCCGCGCGACGGCAGCATCTTCGCGATCGACCCCGACATGCCACCCGCCGCGCAGCGCATCGTGCTGGAAGGCGAGGGCGGCAGCTGGTGGATGGACGGCAAGGCGCTGGGACAGGGCGAGCGGCTGCACTGGGCGCCGTGGCCGGGGCGGCACGAGCTGAAGCTGATGGGGCGTGATGGAGCGCTGTTGCAGGCGGTGAAGTTCGAGGTGCGGGGGGCGGATGTGCGGGCGGCGAAGCGGCGGCTTCGTTGAGTCCGGTGGAACTTGCGCAGGCCGAGCGTCACTCAGGGGTGCAACATGGGCGTGGTGCCCGTGAGCATCTTCTGGAGACTGGCATGTTCAAGGCTATCGGGAATCTCTTCGCAAAGCGTGCAGACGGGCACAAGCGCTTGCCCGAACCAGCCGATGACAAGGCGCTCAACAGCCCGCGAGAGACCGAACCAGTCAACACGGCAATGGCCGCGGAGCGAAAAGGTGCGCAGGACACGACGTCCGATGCGATGACGAAAGAAGAAGACAAAGCCAGAAAAGCCGAGGCCTTCAAGAATTCCCTCAAGGACAAGGGCTTCCTCTGAGCGAGCCGCCGTCTATCATGTGTCCGGGCCGCGCCTCATGCGCGGCTCACGTCGCTCGGACGGTTCCGGGCGCTCACGTGAAAGTCTTCTTCAATGTCCTCCTCCGCAGGCCAGCGCCGCTTCGCGCGCATCGACCGCCTTCCCCCCTACGTCTTCAACATCACCGCCGAGCTGCGCGCTGCCGCACGACGGCGCGGCGAAGACATCATCGACATGAGCATGGGCAACCCCGACGGGCCCACGCCGCCGCACATCGTTGCCAAGCTCGCCGAGGTGGCACAGCGGCCCGACACGCACGGCTACTCCACGTCGAAGGGCATCCCGCGGCTGCGCCGCGCGATCTCGCACTGGTACCAGGACCGCTACGGCGTCGCGATCGACCCCGACACCGAGGCCATCGTGACGATCGGCTCGAAGGAGGGCCTGTCGCACCTGATGCTCGCGACGCTGGACCGCGGCGACACCGTGCTGGTGCCCGACCCGAGCTACCCGATCCACATCTACGGCGCGGTGATCGCCGGTGCCGACATCCGCTCGGTGCCGCTGGTGCCGGGCGTCGACTTCTTCGCCGAGCTGGAGCGCGCGATCCGCGGCAGCTACCCGAAGCCGAAGATGATGGTGCTGGGCTTCCCGAGCAACCCGACGGCGCAGTGCGTCGAGCTGGACTTCTTCGAGCGCGTGGTGGCGCTCGCGCGCAAGCACGACATCTTCGTCGTGCACGACCTGGCCTATGCCGACATCGTGTTCGACGGCTGGAAGGCGCCGTCGATCATGCAGGTGCCGGGCGCGAAGGACATCGCGGTCGAGTTCTTCACGCTGTCGAAGAGCTACAACATGGCCGGCTGGCGCATCGGCTTCATGGTCGGCAACCGCGACCTGGTGGCGGCCCTCGCGCGCATCAAGGCGTACCACGACTACGGCACCTTCACGCCGCTGCAGGTGGCGGCGATCGCCGCGCTGGAGGGTGATCAACAGTGCGTGAAGGACATCGCCGCGCAGTATCAGCGCCGCCGCGACGTGCTGGTGAAGGGCCTGCACGAGGCCGGCTGGATGGTCGAGACGCCGAAGGCCTCGATGTACATCTGGGCGCGCATCCCCGAGACCTACCGGGCGCTCGGCTCGCTGGAGTTCGCCAAGCAGATGCTGGCGAAGGCGAAGGTGTCGGTGTCGCCGGGCATCGGCTTCGGCGACCACGGCGATGACCATGTCCGTTTTGCCCTGATCGAGAACGAGGCCCGCATCCGGCAGGCGGTGCGGGGGATCAAGGCGATGTTCAAGGCGGATGGGGTGGCAGGGGTGCGAACGACCTGACAAACGGCAGCGACGAGACGGGAACTGATCGGGCCCGCCTTGTTACTCAAGGCGGGCAGAGAGGCGGCGTGTCGTGCGTTGCCTTCACTGCGCACCACACGGTCCCTCCAAAGTTCCACTCCTTTCAAGGTCAGGCGTATGTCGTTGCCATCACCCAGCAAAGTTCTTCATTCAGCCACCAAGGTACTGAATAGGCTGAACAAGGCCCCGGAGTACTTCTCCAATGGTCAAAAAGTGAGCGGACGTGCTTGGCACGAAGCGCAAGGGCTGATTTATCACAAGAACAACGCTGACGAGATCGCCGGTGAGGTGGCGGAGAAGACTCTCCAAATCGTCGATGCGGTGGCTCGTAAAGTGAACAAGGCTCGGGACGAAGCGAGGGGTGCGCTGGACGATTGCGTCGGGTCTGCCAAGAAGGTCTGTCATGAGTTGGGCCGCCACGCGAAGAGAGCGATAGGCGGTGCAGTTCTTCAAGTGTCGGAGTCTGGAATTCCGAAGAAGGTGGCCCACCATGCGAAGGGCGCGATGAGCGAAGTCGCTTGTCAAGCGCGGGGAGCGGTCAGTGTTGTCGCTCAAGGGGCGGAAGATGCTGCAAGCAACATGCGCAAGTCAGCGAGGAATGCCGCCTCGCGTGTTCGTGGGGTCGCACGCAAACTGAATTCGACAGGCCGTGATGCTTTGAGCCAGTTGGCCGCGAAGATCAAGAGTCGCAAGTACGAACCCAGAAACTACCAGTACGCGGAACCTGCTCGTGCTGACAGCGAGAAGGGGCATTACCAGTCACATTGCGTGGAGACTCTTGACGTTGTCGCGCAGCAGTGCAGGGTCGATGGAGACACGGGGAACGCTTACAAGGCTTTCTATGACCATGCCGCCTACGTTGCTCAACAGACCCGTCCTCAACAGACTCAACAGACCCACCTGATCAGCTATGCGGAATTGCTGTTGATTGCGCAGCTCGTGCAGAGCAATATGCCTCGACTGCATTCGCACCATCTCAACAACGAGACCGCCGCCTTCACGACACTGGTCTTCGATATGCGCACGCAGGCGCTGTCGCTGCGTACGCAAGAGAATCAGGAAGCTCGCGGCTGAAGGCGCTGGGTTCTCACCCCGCCTTTGACGAAAACACCGCCTCCAGAGCGGTATCGATCACCACCCCGCACAAGCTGTAGATCAACGACCCGATCAGCGCCGCGAAGAACCCGGCGACCGCGAGGCCGCTGAGCAGTTGCGCCGCGAAATAGAACATCAGCGCGTTGATCACGAACAGGAACAGCCCGAGCGTCAGCACCGTGACCGGCAGCGTCAGCAGCACGAGGATCGGCCGCAGCAGCGCGTTCAGCAGGCCCAGCACCAGCGCGGCCAGCATCGCCGAGCCGAAGCTGGTCACCGTGACACCGGGGTAGAGGTGGGCCACCAGCAGCAGGGCGGCGGCCAGCAGGAACCAGCGGATGAGGGTCTTCATCGGCGCGAGCATACCCGGGCACGTCGCGTCGCCGCAATCGAGATCGGGCCGGTCGCGCGGCCGGGCGCCGACGTGGTCTGACGACCCAGGGTTTTCCGCTCCCCCCAGGGTTAGGGGGAAGGAAATGTCACGCCTTGACACACCGGAGGTGCGCCACCGAGCATGCACGCTCCCATCAACCCTCACGCACAGCGCCGTGGCACGCATCCGTGCTTCGCGCTGTCCCGGTCCGGCTTGCAGGCAGTCGGACGGATCGGGTGGACGTGCCCCACAAGGAGTGTCTCGTGTCTATCCGAATTTCCTGGAAGTCCGGGCTGGCCCTCGCCGCCGCGCTCGTCCTGACCGCCTGCGGCGGCGGTGGCGGCAGCAGCGGCGATGCGCCCGATACCGCGTCGGCCGCGGATGCCCCGCTCGCCGACGCGCCGGTGCGCACCATTCAGCAGACCGCCGTGCCCGGCGGCCGTGTCGACGTGCTCGACACGCGCCTGTCGAAGGCGACCGGCGCCGTCGACGTGTGGGTGACGCTCGACGACGCGCCGGTGGCCGCTGCCGCCGCGCAGCTCGCGATCGCCGCCTCGACCACCGAACGCACGCTCAGCGTGAAGACGCTGCGCGAAGCCCCGCAGGCCACGCGCGAAGCGCTGGCCGCGCACCGCAAGTCGGTGCTGTCGCACCAGGACGCGCTGCAGTCGCGCCTGTCCACGCTCGGCGCCCAGGAGTTGGGCCGCGTCCACATGGCGCACAACGCCATCGCGGTGCGCGTCGATGCCTCGCAGCTGAAGGCGATCGCGGCTCTGCCGGGCGTCGCCAAGGTGCGCCGCGTGAACCACTACGAGATGAGCCTGAGCGAAACGGTGCCGTACATCGGCGCGACCGCCGCGCAGCAGGCGGGTGCCGACGGCACCGGCGTGCGCGTGGCGGTGATCGATTCGGGCATCGACTACACGCACCGCAACCTCGGCGGTGCCGGCACGCCCGAGGCCTACCTGAAGGCCTACGGCACCGACCCGAGCGACCCGCGCAACACCACCATCGACCCGAGCGTGTTCCCGACCGCCAAGGTCATCGGCGGGTTCGATTTCGTGGGTGACGTGTGGCCGAACGGTCCGCGCACCGAAGACCCGAACCCGATCGACTTCCAGGGCCACGGCACGCACGTCGCCGACATCATCGCCGGCAAGAGCCTGGACGGCACCCACAAGGGCGTCGCCCCCGGCGCCAAGCTGCTGGCGCTGCGCGTGTGCAGCGCGGTCGCGACCAGCTGCAACGGCGTCGCGATCCTGAAGGCGATCGACTGGTCGATCGACCCGAACGGCGACGGCGACCCGTCCGACGCGGTCGACGTGATGAACCTGTCGCTCGGTTCCGACTACGGTCAGGTGATCGACGACTCCACCGAAGCCATCTCGACGGCGGTGGACGCCGGCATCGTCGCGGTCGTGGCCGCGGGCAATGCCGCGAACAAGCCGTACATCGTCAGCTCGCCGTCGATCGCCCCCGGGGCCATCAGCGTCGCGCAGACGCAGGTGCCGAGCGCGGTGGCCTTCGGCCTGAAGATCAACTCGCCGGCCTCGATCGCCGGCACCTATGGCAACACCGCGACGGTCGACTGGGCGCCGATCGCCGGCGGCTTCAGCGGCGACGTGGTCTTCGTCGGCACCGCCTGCCCGGGCGTGCCGCTGTTGGCCGACCCCACCGGGAAGGTCGCGTTGATCGACCGCGGCACCTGCTCGGTCAGCCTGAAGGTGGACGCAGCCGGCGCGGCCGGTGCCACCGGCGTGCTGCTCGGCCTGGTCGCTCCCGGCGACGCGGTGTCGTTCAGCAACGGCGGCGGCACGCACTTCGTGCCGACGCTGGTGATCACGCAATCGACGTCGAACAAGATCAAGGCCAACATCGCGGCGCCGGTCAACGTGACGGTCAGCGACGGCACCAAGGTGCCGCTGGTCGGCAGCATGGCCAGCACCTCGGCGCGCGGCCCGAGCATCAGCTACCAGACCATCAAGCCCGAGATCGGCGCGCCCGGCGCGTCGGTGTCGGCGGTGGCCGGCAGCGCGACCGGCGAAGAGGCCTTCGGCGGCACCTCGGGCGCGACGCCGATGATCGCCGGCTCGGCGGCCATCCTGATCGGCAAGTACCCGAACCGCACGCCGCTGCAGATCAAGTCGATGCTGATGAACAGCGCGACGAACCTGGTCTACACCAACCCGGCGCTGCTGCCGGGCGTGCTGGCGCCGATCACGCGCATCGGCGCGGGCGAGGTGCGGGTCAACAAGGCGCTGGCGCTGAATGCCATCGCCTATGAGCCGACCTCGCTGTCGGCGGCGTTGTCGTTCGGTGCGCAGGAGGTCTCGGCCCCGGCCGAGTACGAGAAGAAGCTGGTGGTCGAGAACTTCGGCACCACGGCCAAGACCTTCTCGATCAAGAGCGCGTTCCGCTTCGCCGACGACCAGGCCAGCGGCGCGGTGACGATCTCGGCACCGAGCTCGGTGAAGGTGGCTGCGGGAGGCCGCCAGGTGATCACCGTGAAGCTGCGCGTGAACCCCGCGAAGCTGCCCGAGTGGACGCTGGACAGCGGCGCGCTGGGCGGCAGCGGCGACCTGCTCGACGCGCCGGAGTACGACGGCTACCTGACGCTCACCGCAGGCACCGAGCTGCTGAGCGTGCCGTGGCACATCCTGCCGCGCAAGGCGGCGCAGACGCTCGCGGTGGCGGCGGTGCGTCCGAACTGGCCGGGCGGCATCATCCTGATGGGCAACGTCGGCGCGGCCGACAGCGAGTTCGACATCTTCGCGCTCACCGGCACCAGCAAGAAGGCCGATCCGGCCGAGCTGCCGCAGCCGGGCGACAACTTCGCGTTCATCGACATGCGTGCGATCGGCGTGCGCTACGTGGCCGACGGCGGGGCGCTGCAGTTTGCGCTGAGCACCTTCGGGCGGCGCGCGACGGCGAACTACCCGGCCGGCTTCGAGGTCGACATCGACGTCGACCGCGACGGCGTGCCGGACTTCGCCGTCTACAACGCGGAGCAGGGCGGGTTCGGTGTCACCGGCATCAACCTGATCAACGTGGTGAACCTCGCGACGGGCGTGGGAGGCGCCTATTACTACGCGGATGCGGACTTCAACTCGGCCAACATGATCATGACGGTGCCGCTCGCGGCGCTGGGCCTGACGCCCGACCAGCAGTTCGACTTCACCGCGAGCGCGGCCGACAACTACTACACCGGCAACGTGACCGATGCGTTCGACAAGATGACCTTCACGCCGGCCAAGCCGCGCTACGCGGTCAACGGCGACAGCAGCGGCATCGTGCGCAGCCTGCGCATCCAGCGCGTGGACACGCTGACGCCGGTCGGCGGCGCGGTGGCGTCGCCGTCGCAGAAGGGGTTCCTGGTCATGCTGCGCCGCGAGGCCGGCACGGAAGCCCAGGTGATCGTGGCGAAGTGACGCCCACCCCCGAGGCGCTTCGCGCCTCCCCCTCGAGGGGGCGCCCTCAGTGGCCCGGCGGAGCCGGTTCCACGAGGGCCGCTTGATGGATCGGCCCCGCCATGGCGGGGCCTCTTTTTTTGGTGTGCGTGCTCTGTTCCGGGTGGCTTCAACGGCAACCAATGAGAATCGTTCTCGTTTGTGTTAAAGTTTTTGAAGTAGTTTGAAGTTGCCCTCGCAGTACCCGCACCCCACCCCTCCACCATGGCCGCCGTTCCCGTCTCCGCGACGCATTCGCCGTTGCCGCCGCTCAGCCGTCGGCCGGTGCGCACCGACGGGCTGTCGCGGGCGCAATTGCGTGGCGTGGTCGCAGCCATCGCCGCGATCCACCTCGGGGCCGGCTGGGCGATCCTGCAGGTGCCTGCGGTGCGCGAGGCCGTCGTGCAGGCCGCGCCGATCTTCGTCAACCTGATCGCGCCGCCGGCACCGCCCACGCCGCCGGCCCCGCCGCCTCCGCCCGTCAAGCCGGTGACGCGAACCCCGCCGCCGCCGACCCCGCTGATCACCACCGCGCCGTCGCCTGCGCCGGCCGCCTTCGTCGCGCCGCCTCCGCCGGTCGAGCCGCCGCCGCCCGCGCCGGTCGCCATAGAAGCGCCGCCGGCCCCGCCCGCGCCCCCGGCGCCACCGAAGCAGATCCCGGCCTCGGCCGTGCGCTACCTGAAGGCCGAGCCGCCCGAGTACCCGCGCGCGTCGAAGCGCCTGAAGGAAACCGGCGCCGTCGTCGTGCGTGTCTGGATCGACGAGGCCGGCGCGCCGCAATCGGTGCAGATCGGCAAGTCGTCCGGCTACCCGCGGCTCGACGAGGCCGCCGTCGACGCGGTGCGCAAGTTCCGCTTCGAGCCCTACACCGAGAACGGCCGCCCGACCGCGGGCTGGGCCCTGATCCCGTTGAATTTTGATCTGGAGAAATGACCGTGAACGCAGACGCTGGCTTGGGATTCGGCCACTTCATCGCCCAGAGCGATGTCGTGGGCAAGACGCTGCTCGGCATCCTGGTGCTGATGTCGATCGCGTCCTGGGTGATCATCGTGATCAAGGGCCTGTCGCTGGTCTCGCGCCGCCGTCACAGCCAGACCTTCCTGAACTTCTTCTGGAACGCGACCTCGCTCGAGGCCGTCGCCAACGAGATCACCACGCACGGCGTGCACGACCCGTTCTCGCACCTGACCAGCCATGCGATGCACGCGCAGGTCCACCACGCGAAGTACGGCGCCGCCAAGCTCGAAGAGGCCGGCACCTCGGGCGAATTCGTCACCCGCACCATCAAGAAGGTGCTCGATGAGGAAACCACGCGGCTCGAGAACGGCCTCGCGATGCTGGCCACCGTCGGCGCCACCGCGCCCTTCGTCGGCCTGTTCGGCACGGTGTGGGGCGTCTACCACGCGCTGGTCGCGATCGGCATGAGCGGTGCCGGCACGCTGGACAAGGTGGCCGGCCCGGTCGGCGAGGCGCTGATCATGACCGGCCTCGGCCTCGCGGTCGCGATCCCCGCGGTGATGGGCTACAACTGGCTGACGCGAGCCAACCGCGTGATGTCGTCCAAGCTGGATGCCTTCGCCTACGAGCTGCACACCTTCGTGTCGATGGGCCAGCCGCTCGGCAATGAAGCGGCCCAGCCGGCCAACGTGCGTGCGCTGGCCTCGCGGCCGGTCGCCGCCTGACGCGAGGTCGCCGCCATGGCCTTCGCCAGTTTCGATTCGAAGAACGCCGGCGCGCCGATGGCCGAGATCAACATGGTCCCGCTGATCGATGTGATGCTGGTGCTGCTGGTGATCTTCATCATCACCGCGCCGCTGCTGACCAACGCCGTCAAGCTGGAGCTGCCGAAGGCGAGCTCGCAGGTCAACCAGACGGCGGCCGACAAGGTCGAGTTCGCGATCGATGCCGGCGGCCTGCTGTACTGGAACGGCGAGCTCGTCACGCGGCCCGAGGCGCAGAAGCGCTTCACCGCCGAGAGCGGCAAGCAGCCGCAGCCCGAGATCCACCTGCGCGCCGACCAGGCGGTGGCCTACCGCTACGTCGCGCAGACGCTGGCCGATGCGTCGAAGGCCGGCCTGACCAAGGTCGGCTTCGTCAGCGAGCCGGAGGCCGCGCAGCCATGAGCGCCACCTTGCGCGTGTGGGCCTGGCCGGCCGGCTTGGCGGTACTGAGCGCCGTCGGCCTGCTGTCGGCGCTGCTCGGCGATGGCGCCTGGGATGCGTTGTCGTGGGCCGCGCTCGGCCTGCCGATCGCGGTCGCTTCCTGGTACGCACTGCGACGCTGACACGAATTTCTCCATCCAGCCGGCGCCGGTCTCGGGCCGGCTGTTTTTCTGCCTGATTCCGTCGAACCACCACCGATCCCAGCCAGCCATCGGGCCAGCCAAGACAACACAAAAACCTCTCCAGGAGCACCCCTTGGCCTACATCAAGAGCCGCAAGCACGCGGCAAGCAAGACATCCGCGTTGGCTCAGATCGGCCTGATGGCCGTCGCATTGCCGGTGGCCGCCCAGACGGCGCTGGTCTCTGACGCGCCGAAGAAGCCCGACGCGCCGGAGACGACGCTGCCGGCGCTGCGCGTCACCGGCCAGACCGGCAGCGACTTCAAGGCCGACAACGCGTCGAGCCCGAAGTTCACGCAGCCGCTGCTGGACACGCCGCAGACCATCACCGTGATCAAGAAGGAAGTGCTGCAGCAGCAGGTCGCGACCACGCTGGCCGAGGCGCTGCGCAACACCCCGGGCATCACGATGCAGCTTGGCGAGAACGGCAACACGACGACTGGTGACTCGATCTTCATGCGCGGCTTCGACACGACGAACAGCATCTTCGTCGACGGCATCCGCGACCTGGGCAACATCTCGCGCGACGTGTTCAACATCGAACAGGTCGAGGTCATCAAGGGCCCGTCGGGCTCCGACAACGGCCGCGGCGCGTCGTCCGGCTACGTGAACCTGGTGTCGAAGACGGCGACCCGCGAGGCCTTCAACAACGGCACGCTGACCGCCGGCACCGACAACCGCCTGCGCGCCACCGCCGACCTGAACCGGCCGCTGGACCTGGGCATCCCCGGCTCCGCATTGCGCCTGAACGTGCTCGCGCAGGACTACGGCACGCCGGGCCGCGACGAGGTCAAGAGCAAGCGCTTCGGCTTCGCGCCGTCGCTGGTGCTGGGCCTCGGCACGCCGACGCGCACCACCCTCAACTACCTGTACGTCGACCAGAAGAACCGCCCGGACGGCGGCGTCACCACCTACGGCCAGGACGGCTACGTCTTCGGCGCGCTGCCGGTCGGCCCGGCGGTCGACTCGAAGAACTACTACGGCTCGCTGGACGACTACGACGACGTCACGCTGCACATGTTCACCGCGCGCATCGAGCACGACTTCGGTGGCGGCGTCACGCTGCGCAACACCTCGCGCCTCGGCCACACCGAACAGGACTTCCTGCTGACCGGCGTGAATGGCGTCACGTTCACCGGTGGCCAGCTGACGGTGCAGCGTTCGCGCCAGGCGCGCCACCAGACGAACGAGATCCTGACCAACCAGACGAACCTGTCGACCGAGTTCGCCACCGGCGCGGTCAAGCATTCGCTGTCGAGCGGCTTCGAGTTCATCTACGAGAAGCAGAACCAGGCCAACGCGCAGACGCTGACCGACGTGAGCCGCAGCGGCACGACGCTGCCCACCACGCCGCTGTCGCAGCCGCGCGCCGACGTGTACAACCCGAGCACCGGCGATGTCTTCCTGACGCCGCCGTTCAAGGGCGCCTACACCAACGGCAACACGCTGAGCGCCGCCGTCTATGCCTTCGACACGCTGACGCTGAACGAGCAGTGGCTGCTGAACGGCGGCGTGCGCTGGGAGAAGTTCCACACCGAAACCAACAGCGCCACCTTCACCGCTGCCTCGAACACCGGCGTGACGCCCGTCACGGCCGAGAGCCTGGCGCAGAACGCGCCGCTCTCGCTGACCGACAACCTGGTGAGCTGGAAGCTGGGCGCGCTGTTCAAGCCCACCAAGGACGGCAGCGTCTACCTGACCGTGTCGAACTCGTTGCAGCCGCCGGGGGGCGCCAGCTTCTCGCTGAACGCGTCGTCGACCAACCAGGCCTCGCCGCTGGCCGATCCGCAAGAGGGCAGCAACATCGAGCTCGGCACCAAGTGGGACCTGTTTGGCGGCAAGCTGTCGGCCACCGCGGCCATCTACCGCAGCGAGAACAAGAACGAGCTGGTCTCCGATGGCGCCGCCGTGCCCACCTTCGCGCAGATCGGCAAGCGGCGCGTCGACGGCGTCGAGCTGGGCCTGGTCGGCCAGGTCACGCCGGCGCTGAACCTGAGCGCCGGCCTCGCCTACATGGACCCGAAGATCATCCAGGGCGTGAAGCAGGGCGCCAATGCCAACGACGGCGGCGTGATCGTGTTCTCGCCGAAGGTGACCTTCAGCTCGTGGGCGTCGTACAAGCTGCTGGACGTGCTGACCGTCGGTGGCGGCGTGCGCTACGTCGACACCGTGGCGCGCAACAGCAACACCACGGCACCGACCAGCAACCTGCTGAACACCAAGTCGTACTGGGTGGCCGACATGATGGCCGCCTACGATCTCAGCAAGAATGTGTCGCTGCAGCTGAACCTGAATAACCTGTTCGACAAGGAGTACATCGCGTCCTTGAACAACGGGGGCTCGCGCTACAAGCCGGGTGAAGCACGCAACGTGCTGCTGAGCGCCAACCTGAAATACTGATGCCGCCATGATGCTCCACGTGCCCGGCGTGCTGACGCCGTCCCAGGTCGCCGAGATCCGCGAGGCCCTCGATGCGGCCGACTGGAACGACGGCCGCGAGACGGTCGGCGCGCAGGGGGCGCAGGTCAAGCGCAACCGCCAGCTGCCCGAATCCGGGCCGCTGACGCAGCGCTTCGGCGCCGTCATCCTGGCGGCGCTGGAAACGCATCCACTGTTCGTCTCGGCGGCGCTGCCGCTGCGCTACGTGCCGCCGCTGTTCAACCGCTACGAGGGCGGCGAGCAGTACGGCCTGCACGTCGACGGCGCGGTGCGCGGCGTGCCGGGCACCAGCCTGCGGCTGCGCACCGACCTGTCGTGCACGCTGTTCCTGGCCGACCCCGGCGACTACGACGGCGGCGAGCTGGAGGTGATGGACACCTACGGCGCGCACGAGGTGAAGCTGCCGGCCGGCGACCTGATCCTGTACCCGTCGAGCAGCCTGCACCGCGTGCTGCCGGTCACGCGCGGTGCGCGGGTCTGCTCGTTCTTCTGGCTGCAGAGCCTGGTGCGCGACGATGCGCAGCGCGGCATGCTGTTCGAGCTCGACCAGACCATCCAGCGGCTGCGCGAGCAACATGGCGACAACGCTGAGCTGCTTGCGCTGACCGGCCACTATCACAACCTGCTGCGGATGTGGTCCGAGGTCTGATGGACGCCACGCCCGCCGCCGCCCCGGCGCCGCAGCGCGCCTACTGGCTGAAGACGCTGCACCAGTGGCACTGGATCAGCTCGGCGCTGAGCCTGGTCGGGCTGCTGCTGTTCACCGTCACCGGCTTCACGCTGAACCACGCGTCGCAGATCGAGGCGAAGCCGCAGGTCACGAAGCGCGCCGCGCAGGTGCCGCCGGCGTTGCTGCCGCTGGTCACCGCGAAACCGGCCGACGACAAGCAGCCGCTGCCGCCGGCGCTGGCCGCGTGGGTCGAGCAGAGTTTGTCGATCGAGGTGGCCGGCCGCGCGGCCGAATGGTCGCCCGAAGAAATCTACCTGCCGCTGCCTCGCCCCGGCGGCGATGCCTGGCTGCGCATCGACCGTGCGGAAGGATCGCTCGAATACGAGCGCACCGACCGCGGCTGGATCTCGTACCTGAACGATCTGCACAAGGGCCGCCACACCGGCAGCGCCTGGAGCTGGTTCATCGACCTGTTCGCCGCGTCGTGCCTGGTGTTCTCGGTGACGGGGCTGTTCATTCTGAAGATGCATGCCGCCAAGCGCCCGAGCACCTGGCCGGTGGTGGCCGGCGGCCTGGTGCTGCCGCTGCTGCTGGCGATCCTGTTCATCCATTGATTCCGATTCCCCGATCTTCCAGAAGGACCCCCATGAAACTGAGCTATTCGATGGCGATGGGCGCCGCCGCCGCGCTGGCCGCACCGGCCTTCGCGGCCGACGCGAACCTGAAGCTGGAGCTGCCGCAGCTGAGCGTGGCCGAGTACCACAAGCCCTATGTCGCGGTGTGGGTCGAGAAGGCCGCCGACCAGGGCTTCGCGTCCAACGTCGCGCTCTGGTACGACCTGAAGAAGCGCGACAACGGCGGCGCGAAATGGCTGAAGGACATGCGCAGCTGGTGGCGCAAGAGCGGGCGCGAGCTGCAGACGCCGATCGACGGCGTCACCGCCGCCACCCGCTCACCGGGCGAGCATGTGCTGGGCCTGTCGAACGCCAAGGGGCTGGCCTCGCTGCCGCCGGGCAGTTATCAGTTGGTGGTGGAAGCCGCCCGCGAGAACGGCGGCCGCGAGGTCGTGCGCCTGCCGTTCGACTGGCCGGTGAAGACCGCCCAGACCGCGAAGGTGCAGGGCGAGCATGAACTCGGCGCCGTGTCACTCGACCTCAAGCCTTGAGGAGCCCCGCATGAAAACCTTCCACCGATCGATGCTCGCACTGCTCGCCGTGGCCGCGCTGTTGCCCCTCTCCGCGCAGGCGCACCGCACCTGGCTCGTGCCGTCGGCGACCGTCGTCAGCGGCCGCGAGGCCGCCGTCACGGTCGACGCCGCGGTCTCCGAAGACCTGTTCGAGTACGACACCAATGCGCTCGTGCTCGACAAGCTCAGCATCGTCGCGCCCGACGGCAGCCTCGTCGCGCCGGAAAACCTCGTCGCCGCGCGCCGCCGCAGCAGCTTCGACGTGAAGCTCGCGCAGCCCGGCACCTACCGCATCGTCAACTTCAGCGAGAGCGTGTTCGCGAACTACAAGCTCAACGGCGAGCAGAAGCGCTGGCGCGGCACGGCCGACGCGATGGCCAAGGAGATCCCGGCCGACGCGACGGAGCTGCAGGTGACGCGCATGCAGAGCCGGGTCGAGACCTGGGTCAGCAACGATGCGAAAGGGGAAAAAGCGGGCGACAAGGCGGCCACGAAGCCCGCCGACAAGGCCTTCGCGCCGCAGGGTGCCGGCCTCGAGTTCGTCCCGCTGACCGCGCCGACCGACCTGAGCGCCGGCGACAGCTCCAGCTTCCGCGTGCTGCTCGACGGCAAGCCGGCCGCCAACCTCGACGTGACGATCCTGCGCGGCGGCAACCGCTACCGCTACAAGCTCGGCGAGATCGCGCTGAAGACCGACGCGCAGGGCCAGTTCAGCGTCAAGTGGCCGGAGGCCGGGCGCTACTGGATCGGCGTGAGCCACAGCGTGCGCGCCGCCGAAGGCACGCCGCCGACGCGCCGCGTGAACGCCAGCGCGACGGTCGAAGTGCTGCCGCAGTAAAGAAGGCGATGCAGACGGCGCGGGTGCTGGTCCCGCAGCGCATCGCGACCCGTGCGCCGGCGCTCGGCGCGCAGGTGCATGCGCTGCAAGGCGTCACGATGGGCACGAGCTGGTCGGTGCGCGTGGCGGGTCCGCGCGCGCTGGTGCTCGCGCCGCTGGCGCAGGCGATCCAGCAGGAGCTGGACCTCGTCGTCGCGCAGATGAGCCCGTGGGAGCCCGGCTCGGACATCAGCCGCTTCAATCACGCGCCCGCGGGCCGCTGGCAGGCGCTGCCCGAGGCCTTTGCCGAGGTGCTGGCCTGCGGGCTGCAGGTGGCGCGCGACAGCGACGGCGCCTACGACCCGTGCGCTGGCGCGCTGGTCGATGCCTGGGGCTTCGGGCCGCGCATGCGCCATGACGAGCCCGGCTTCGCGCCGCCCGACGACGCGGCGGTGCAGGCCGCGCGCGCCGTCAGCGGTTGGCAGCGGCTGGAGACCGGCCCGCAGGGCGTGCGGCAACCGGGCGGCCTGCGGCTGGACCTGTCGGCGATCGCCAAAGGCTACGCGGTCGACCGCGTCGTGCAGCGGCTCGCGCGCTCGTTCGGACTCGACGATGTGCTGGTCGAGGTCGGCGGCGAACTGCGCGGCGAGGGCGTGAAGCCCGACGGGCAGCCGTGGTGGGTGGCGCTGGAGCCGGTGCCGCGCTGGCACGACGGTGCGTGGCAGGTCGATGCGGATCCGGTGCCGACGCGCATCGCGCTGCACGGCCTGAGCGTCGCGACCTCGGGCGACCACCGGCGCTTCTTCGCCCGCGACGAGCGCCGCTACCCGCACACGATCGACCCGCGCACAGGTCGGCCGATCGCGCACGGCGTGGCGGTCGTGACGGTGCTCGATGCGTCCTGCATGCGGGCCGATGCGCTGTCGACCGCGCTGACGGTGATGGGGCCGCAGGCCGGCCTGCCGTGGGCCGCGCATCGCGGCATCGCGGCCTTGTTCGTCACGCGGCGCGCCGACGGTGGGCTCGACGAGCACGTCACGCCGGCGTTCTCGGCGCTCGAATGACGCCGCTTTCCCGCGCCCTGGCGGCCGGCGCCGTCGCGATGGCCTACCTCGCGTTCTGCGCCTTCGTCGTCTGGCGCGAACGGCGTCGCCGTGCGGCTGCCTCGCGCGATGCCGCTGCCCTCGACCACGCCGATGCGCAGGCCTCGCCGGTGCTCGTCGCCTTCGCGAGCCAGACCGGCTTCGCCGAGCAGCTCGCGTGGCAGACCGCGCGCCTGCTGCACACCGCCGGCGTGCCGGTGCGGTTGCTGCCGCTCGGCGAACTGCGGCCCGACGAACTGGCGCGCACCGAGCGCGCGCTGTTCATCGTCAGCACCTACGGCGAGGGCGACGCGCCCGATGCGGCCTCCGCGTTCGCGCGCCACATGGCCGAGGGTGGCCAGCCGCTGCCACGCCTGCACCACGCGGTGCTGGCGCTCGGCGACCGCAGCTACGCGCAGTTCTGCGGCTTCGGCCGCCGGCTCGACGCCTGGCTGCAGGCGCAGGGCGCGACGCCGCTGTTCGAACGCATCGAGCTCGACAACGAGGATGCGGCGGCGCTGAAGCAGTGGCAGCAGCAGGTCGCCCACCTCGCCGGCACGATCGACGTGCCCGACTGGCAGGCGCCCGGTTTCGACGCCTGGCGCCTGGTCGAGCGGCGCGTGCTGAACGACGGCAGCAGCGCCGCGCCGGTGTGTCACCTCGAACTCGAGCCGGCCGACGGCACGCCGCTGCCCGACTGGCAGGCCGGCGACCTGGTGCAGGTGCAGGCGCCGGGCGACCCGCAGCGCCCGCGCGAGTACACGATCGCGTCGGTGCCGTCGGCCGGCCGGCTGCACCTGATGGTGCGGCAGGAGCGGCATCCGGATGGCGGCCTGGGTGTCGCGTCGGGCTGGCTGACGACACACCTGCCCGTGGGCGAGCGCGTGCCGCTGCGGCTGCGCGCGCACGGCAGCTTCCGGATCGGCGACAACGCGGCGCGTCCGCTGGTGCTGATCGGCAACGGAACCGGCCTGGCGGGCCTGCGAGGCCACCTGATGGCCCGCGCAGGGCAGCAGGCACCCATGGCCTGCTGGCTGCTGTTCGGCGAGCGCCAGGCCGCGCATGACGCGCATTACGCCGCCGACACCGACCGCTGGCAGGCCGACGGCGTGCTCGCGCAGGTCGACCGCGTGTTCTCGCGCGACCAGCCGGCGCGCCGCCACGTGCAGCACCGCCTGCTGGAAGAAGCCGATCGATTGCGCGAATGGGTGGCCGATGGCGCAGCCATCTATGTGTGCGGCAGCCTCGAGGGCATGGCCGCCGGCGTCGACGAGGCGCTGGCCCAGGTGCTCGGCGCCGACCAGCTCGCCGCGCTGGCCGACGCCGGCCGCTACCGCCGCGACGTTTATTGAGCGTGCAGTTCGTAGCCCGGATGCAATCCGGGTCCCGGCTTGTCACCGGAGCTGCGAGACGGTGTGGCCCAACTCGGCGGCAGCCGATCCAGGACTTCCCGCGCATCGAGCGAGCGGATCGGCACGCTGTTGTCGACCGGAATCCGCTGGTGCGCCTGCAGCGCCATGTAGCGCAGCGCGCTGACGCGCAGGAACGACGCGAAGTTGCCGACCTCGCCACGCGCCGCGACGAGCTCGTCGTAGAGCCGCTCCAGCAGGTGCGTGACGCTCATGCCGTCGCGCGCGCCGATCTCGGTCAGCACCTCCCAGTGCAGGTTCTCGAGCCGGATGCTGGTCACGACGCCATGCAGGCGGACCGAGCGCGTGCGCGATTCATAGGACGACGGATCGGCGCGGATGAAGACTTCGCACATGGTCGTGTTCCTCGATGCGGCGGAGCGGGGCGCCATCTTCGGCCGATCCCCGGCCCGCTGCAACGAGGGGTTTCTTCAGTGCTGGATGCGCGTGCCGAGCACCGTGAGGAACTGCGCCAGCCAGGCCGCATGCGCCGGCCAGGCCGGTGCGGTGACGAGCTTGCCGTCCGTCACCGCCTGGTCGACCTCGATCGCCGCGTAGCTCGCGCCGGCCAGTTCCACCTCGGCCGCGCAGGCCGGATAGGCGGACACGCGCTTGCCGCGGATCACGCCGGCCGCCGCGAGCAGCTGCGCGCCGTGGCACACCGCGGCGATCGGCTTGTCGGCGCGCGAGAAGTGCTGCACCAGCGCGATCACCTGCTGGTTCATGCGCAGGTATTCCGGCGCGCGGCCGCCGGGGATCAGCAGCGCGTCGTAGTCCTCGCCCTTCACCGACGCGAAGGTCGCGTTCAGCGTGAAGCGGTGGCCGGGCTTCTCGGAGTAGGTCTGCTGGCCTTCGAAATCGTGCACCGCGGTCATCACGAAATCGCCGGCCTTCTTGTCCGGACAGGCCGCATGCACCGTGTGGCCGACCATCTGCAGCGCCTGGAACGGCACCATGGTCTCGTAGTCCTCGGCGTAGTCGCCGACCAGCATCAGGATCTTCTTGCCCATCGTTCGTCTCCTTCACAAGGACGGCAGCGCACCATGCGGCACCGTCGAAACGCATTCTCGGAAGCGCTCGATGCGCACGGGTAACAGCCCGCTGCGACACCTCGAGAGCGCGCAGGTGAGGCTCACAGGCGACAAAACATCGCGCGAAGGCGCATGAATGCGTGTTTCACCTATGAAAACTGCTTCTCAATGCAGCACTCTCGCAGTAGTATTCGCTCCGCACGTGGACCTGGAGAACCGAGAGCTCATGCGGCTCTCACCCAACCCGGGCACATCAACAACGTTATTGATGGAGAAATTCAACATGGCAACTGCGAAACCGCCCGCTCGGAAAGCGGCTCCTGCAAAGAAAGCGGCACCGGCCAAGAAGGCTGCACCCGCGAAGAAAGTAGCGGCGAAGAAAGCCGCGCCGGCCAAGAAGGCCGCTCCCGCCAAGAAGGCAGCGCCGGCCAAGAAGGCCGCTGCGAAGAAGGCCGCTCCGGCCAAGAAGCGCACCCCGAACGCTGCCTTCATGAAGGCCATGACCCCGAGCCCGACGCTGGCCGCCGTGATTGGCGCCAACCCGCTGCCGCGCACGGAAGTGACCAAGAAGGTGTGGGAGTACATCAAGAAGAACGACCTGCAGGACAAGGCCAAGCGCACGATGATCAACGCCGACGCCAAGCTGAAGGAAATCTTCAAGAAGGCCCAGGTCTCGATGTTCGAGATGACCAAGCTGATCAACTTGCACCTGAAGTAAATCAGGTTCAGTTCACTTCAAAAAGCCGGCGCTTGCGCCGGCTTTTTTCATGGCCCGTCGGGTGGTTCCATCGCCTTCGCGACGGCGTCCAGCACGCGCGCCACGTTGATCGGCTTGGTCCAGTAGTCGTCGAAGCCGGCCGCGAGCGCGGCGTCGATCTGCGGCTGCATCGCGTCGGCCGACAGCGCGATGCAGCGCAGCCCGGCGGTGCGCGCGTCGTCGCGCAGCCGGCGGATCAGCGCCAGGCCGCTGGTGTCCGGCAGGTTCATGTCGATCAGCAGCAGGTCCGGCGCCTGCTCGCGCGCCGCCGCGAGGCCGCCGGCGCCATCGCTCGCGACGCTCAGCCGCCACTGCGGGCGGCCCTTGAAGACCTCCTGCATCAGCATCACGTTCAGCGGCTCGTCCTCGATGTAGAGCACGTGCTTCAGCGCGGCAGCGGGCGTTGCCGGCGGCGTGGTGGGTAGCGCGGCGGCAGCGGAGGCCTGCGCCGCCTGGCCGGCCGGCAGCAGCAGCGTGAAGGTCGAGCCCTCGCCCGGCGTGCTGCGCAACAGCAGCTCGCCCTGCATCGCCGCCGCCAGCGTGCGCGCGATCACGAGCCCCAGGCCGCTGCCTTCGATGCGGCGCTGCTCGGCCCCGAGCCGGTTGAACGGCTGGAACAGCTGCAGCTGCTGCGCGGTGGTCAGCCCGTCGCCTTCGTCGCTCACCGCCACCGTCACGCGCTCGCCGTCGCACTGCAGCGCCAGCTGCACGGTGCCGCCGGGGCGGTTGTACTTGATCGCGTTCGACAGCAGGTTCAGCAGCACCTGCTCGACCGCGCGCGCATCGGCCGTCGCCCAGCAGCCGGTGGGCTGCTGCGGCGCGAGCAGCCGGATGCCGGCGTTGTCGGCCAGCGGCTGGATCATCGCGAGGCAGCTCTCGACCGCGGCGGCGAGGTCGACCGGCGCCGGCTTCAGCGAGAAGTCTTCCTGCTCGATGCGCGCCAGGTTCAGCACGTCGTTGATCAGCTCGAGCAGGTGGCGGCCGGCGTGCATCACGCTGTCGATGCGGCGGCGCTGGTCGGGCGCGAGCGGGTGCAGGCGGTCCAGCGACATCAGCTGCGCGAAGCCGAGGATGCCGTTCAGCGGCGTGCGCAGCTCATGGCTGACGCGCGACAGGAACTCGCTCTTCGCGCGGTTCGCCTGCTCGGCGGCCTGCTTGTCGCGGCGCAACTGCTCCAGCGCCGCCTGCTGCGTGATGTCGCGGCAGGTGCCGACCAGGCCGTCGACCCGGCCGGCGGTGTCGTGCGTGCAGCGCGCGAAGAGTTCCAGCATCGCCGGCACGCCGTCGGAGCGCAGCAGCCGGTAGCGGGTCTCCAGCCGGCCGTCGGTGGCCAGCGCGCGCTGGATCGCGGCCTCGGTGGCGGCCCGGTCGTCGGGGTGCACCGCCGCGATGAAATCGGCCAGCGTGTGGTGCGCGAGCGGCCACGGCTGGCCGTGGTTCGCGCACGCGCGGCGGTCGAAGGCGACCTCGCCGCTTGCGAGCGCGAACTGCGCCACGCCGATGCCCGCGGCCTCGGCGGCCATGCTCCAGCGCTCCTCGCTGCCGCGCAGCGCGATCTCGGCCTGCTTCTGCGCGGTGGTGTCGGCGGTGAAGCCGTGCCACAGCGTCGAGCCGTCGGCCAGCCGCTCGGGCATCGCGCGGGTTTCCATCCAGCGCACGCTGCCGTCATCGCGCACGATGCGGTAGCTGCGCTGCCACGGCGACAGCGCGCGCGCCGACGCCTCGATGCTGTCGAGGTAGCCGCGCTGGTCGTCGGGATGCAGCAGCCGGAACGGCACGGTCGGGTCGCCGCCGTTGCCGTCGCGCGGCGGCTCGACGCCGAACAGCTCGCGCGAGGCGTCGCTCGCATACGGGTAGCTGACGGTGCCGTCGGGGTGCAGCTGGAACTGGAAGATCACGCCCGGCACCTGCGACGACAGCTTGCGCAGCAGCTCGGCCTGCGCATGCGCCTGGCGCTCGGCGGCGATGTGCGCCGAGACATCGCGCGCGGTGCCGCGGTAGCCGGCGAACTGCCCCTGTGCGTCGAACACCGGCACCGCGCTGCGCGAGATCTGCAGCACGCCTCGGTGGGTGTGCTTGTCGGTCAGCACGCGGGTGATCGGCCGGTGCTCGTGCAGCAGCTGGTGGAAGCTGCGCCCGCCGGGCAGCGGGTGCGCCAGCTCGTCGAGCAGTGGCGAATCGGCGATCTGCCGGCCGATCATCGACTGCGGCGGCACCCCGGTGATCGCCTCGAACGCGCCCGAGACCCAGGTGTAGCGCAGCTGCGCATCGGTCTCCCACATCCAGTCGCCCGAGGCACGCGCGAAATCGAGCAGGCGCGTGCGCTCCAGGTCGGGCGATGGGGGGTGCATGGCGGGCATTGTCGAGCAGCGCCGTGCGGCACTCAAGCCGCTTGAACCCGCGGCGCCGCCATCGGCGGCAGCTTGTCACGCGGCCATGCGCGCGGCTGTAGGGCATCTCCCACACCCGCAAATTGAGTTGTCCGGCAGACCGGCCGAGGGGCGCTGCCTAAGCTTGCCGCACCGGCTTCAGGCCATTTCGTTCGAGGAGATATCCAAATGACCAAGCAACAATCGCTGTCGTGCATCACCGCTGCCGTCGCTGCACTGATGTTCAGCACCGGCGCCTTCGCCGCCGACAAGACCGCCTACGACCAGGCCAAGGCCTCGGCCAAATCGACGTATGAAGCGGCGCACAAGCAGTGCGAATCCTTGTCGGGCAACGCCAAGGACATCTGCGTCGCCGAAGCGAAGGCGGCTCGCGTGAAGACCGAGGCGATGGCCGAAGCTGACTACAAGGGCACCGCAAAGGCGACCTACAAGGCGAAGGAAGACATCGCCGAGGCCGACTACAAGGTCGCGAAGGAGCGTTGCGACGACAAGGCCGGCAACGAGAAGGACGTCTGCGTGAAGGAAGCCAAGGCCGTCGAGACCAAGGCCAAGGCCGATGCGAAGGCCGAGCGCGACACCAAGAAGGCGAATGCCGAAGCCACCGACGACAAGAAGACGGCGGCGTACAAGGCCGAAGCCGAGAAGTGCGATTCGCTGGCCGGTGACGCGAAGACGGCCTGTGTGACCAGCGCCAAGGCCAAGTTCAACATGTGATGACGGGTGCGCAGGCCGGCCGCGAGGCCGGCGGCGTGCCGACCGGAGGCCACCATGAGTTTCTTCATTGCTGCAACCATCACCGTCGTCACGGCGGTCGGCCTCCTGGTGGCGCTGATCGCGCTGCTGCTGCAGCCGAACGTCGAGGAGTTGATCCAGGGCAACTGGGTCACCGACGCGCCGGACGCGGACAGCGCGGTCCGCAACGGCTAGGCAAGGGCTGGCTCAGCCTTGCTGCAGCCGACGCTGCACGAAATCGAGCCGGTCCTGCCCCCAGAAGATCTCGCCGTCGATCACGTAGCTCGGCGCGCCGAACACGCCGGCGGCAATCGCGGCCTCCGAATCCTGCTCATAGCGCTCGTGCACCGCCTGCGAGTGCGCGTCGTCCATGCGCTGCGCCGGCAGCCCCTGCTCGGTCACGATGGCTTGCAGCACCGCCAGGTCGGCGATGTTGCGTTCTTCCACCCACACCGCCCGCAGCACCGCCGTCGTGATGCGCAGCGCCGCCTCGGTGCCGTCCTTCATGTCGACCGCGATGATCAGCTGCGACGCATCGTCGCTGTTGACCGGAAAGTACTTCGGCTGCAGGTTGATCGGCTGGTTCAGCCACGCGCTGAAGCGCTTCAGTTCGACCAGCCGGTAGGCCTGGCGTTGCGGCGCGCGCTTCGACAAGGGCAGGCCGCCCGACACCGGGAACACCTTGCCGCCCAGGTCGACCGGCAGCACGTTGACCTTGGCACCCGCGGCTGCCGCGATCTCGCAGAAGCGCTGGTGGCCCAGGTAGGTGTAGGGCGAGTGCGGGGACAGGTAGTAATCAATCGTCTGGCTCACGGCAGGCTCCTCTCGAAGGGCTGCAGTCTAGCCACGTCCGGTGACGCCGTTGCTGCGGGTGTTCCCGTCACTCGGCCAGCAGGGGTTTCAGGTACTGCCCGGTGAAGCTCGCCGGGTTTGCTGCTATGTCTTCCGGTGTGCCGCTGGCCACCACCATGCCGCCGCCGGCGCCGCCCTCGGGGCCCATGTCGATCAGCCAGTCGGCCGTCTTGATGACGTCCAGGTTGTGCTCGATCACGACGATGGTGTTGCCGGCGTCGCGCAACTGGTGCAGCACGCGCAGCAGCAGGTCGATGTCGGCGAAGTGCAGCCCGGTGGTCGGCTCGTCGAGGATGTACAGCGTGCGGCCGGTGTCGCGCTTGGACAGCTCCAGCGCCAGCTTGACCCGCTGCGCCTCGCCGCCCGACAGCGTGGTCGCGCTCTGGCCGAGCCGCACGTAGCCGAGGCCGACGTCGAGCAGCGTCTGCAGCTTGCGCGCGATGTTGGGCACCGCGTTGAAGTACGCATGCGCGTCCTCCACCGTCATCTCCAGCACCTCGGTGATGTTGCGGCCCTTGTAGAGCACCTCCAGCGTCTCGCGGTTGTAGCGCTTGCCGTGGCACACGTCACAGGGCACGTAGACGTCGGGCAGGAAGTGCATCTCGACCTTCAGCACGCCGTCGCCCTGGCAGGACTCGCAGCGCCCGCCGGCCACGTTGAAGCTGAAGCGTCCGGCGCCGTAGCCGCGCTCCTTGGCGGTGTTCATCTCGGCGAACAGCTCGCGGATCGGCGTGAACAGTCCGGTGTAGGTGGCCGGGTTGCTGCGCGGCGTGCGCCCGATCGGGCTCTGGTCGACGTTGATGACCTTGTCGAAGACGTCCAGGCCCTCGATGCTGTCGTGCGCCTCCGGCTCGGCATGGCTGCCGTAGAGCTTGCGCGCGACCGCGGCATACAGCGTGTCGTTGACCAGCGTGCTCTTGCCCGAGCCGGACACGCCGGTCACGCAGGTCAGCAGCCCGACCGGGATCTCGACCGTGACGCCCTTCAGGTTGTTGCCGCGCGCGTTGACGATGCGCAGCGACTGCGGCTCGGCGGTGTCCTGTACCCGGTGGCGCTGCGTCGGCACCGCGATGCGCAGCACGCGCGACAGGTAGCGGCCGGTCAGCGATTCGGCGCTGGCCGCCACCGCGTCGGGCGTGCCCTGCGCGATCACATGCCCGCCGTGCACGCCGGCGCCCGGGCCCATGTCGATCACGTGGTCGGCCGCGCGGATCGCGTCTTCGTCGTGCTCGACCACCAGCACGCTGTTGCCGATGTCGCGCAGGTGGCGCAGCGTGCCGATCAGGCGGTCGTTGTCGCGCTGGTGCAGGCCGATGCTCGGTTCGTCGAGCACGTACATCACGCCGGTCAGGCCGGACCCGATCTGGCTGGCCAGCCGGATGCGCTGCGCCTCGCCGCCCGACAGCGTGTCGGCGCTGCGGTCCAGGCTCAGGTAGTTCAGGCCGACGTCGTTCAGGAACTTGAGCCGCGAGCGGATCTCGCGCACCACCTTGTCGGCGATCTCGGCCTTGGCGCCGCGCAGCTTCAGGCTGCCGAAGTAGTGCAGGCACTCGCGCAGCGTGAAGTGCTCGACGCGGAAGATCGGTTCGCCCTTCTCGTCGCTGCCCTCGCCCTGCAGGAACACGTTGCGCGCCTCGCGCCGCAGCCGCGTGCCTTCGCAGTCGGGGCAGGGGCGGGCGGCCTGGTAGCGCGCCAGGTCCTCGCGCACCGCGGCCGAGTCGGTTTCCTTGTAGCGCCGCTCGAAGGTCGGGATGATCCCTTCGAACGGGTGCATGCGCTTGACGCTGCGCGAGCGGCTCTTGCCGGTACCGCTGCCCTCGCTCTCGTAGACGAAGGCGATGTCCTCGTCGCCGGAGCCGTACAGCAGCACCCGCTGGCCCTCCTTCGGCAGGTCCTCGAACGGCGCGTCGATGTCGAACTTGTAGTGCTTCGCGACGCTCTCGAGCAGCGAGAAGGTGTAGCCGTTGCGGCGGTCCCAGCCCTTCACCGCGCCGCTGGCCAGGCTCAGCGACGGGAAGGCGACGACGCGTTCCGGGTCGAACGCGGTGACCAGCCCCAGCCCGTCGCAGCTCGGGCAGGCGCCGACCGGCGAGTTGAACGAGAACAGCCGCGGCTCGAGCTCGCTCAGCGAGTAGCTGCAGATCGGGCAGGCGAACTTGCTCGAGAACAGGTGCTCGCGGCCATGGTCCATCTCGAGCGCGACCGCGCGGCCCTGCGCGATGCGCAGCGCCGCCTCGAAGCTCTCGGCCAGGCGCTGGCGCAGCCCGCTGGCGGCGGCGTCGGGCTGCACCTTCACGCGGTCGATCACGACGTCGATGTCGTGCTTCTCGGCCTTCTTCAGCTTCGGCAGCTCGGTGGCCTCGTGCGTCTGGCCGTCGATGCGGAAGCGGATGTAACCCTGCGCCTGCATCTCGGCGAACAGGTCGGTGAACTCGCCCTTGCGGTCGCGCACCACCGGCGCCAGCACCATCAGCCGGGTGTCCTCGGGCAGCGCGAGCGCGGCGTCGACCATCTGGCTGACGCTCTGCGCCTGCAGCGGCACGTGGTGGTCGGGGCAGAACGGCGTGCCGGCGCGGGCGTACAGCAGGCGCAGGTAGTCGTGGATCTCGGTGACGGTGCCGACGGTGGAGCGTGGGTTGTGGCTGGTGGCCTTCTGCTCGATGCTGATGGCCGGGCTCAGGCCCTCGATCACGTCGACGTCGGGCTTGTCCATCAGCTGCAGGAACTGGCGCGCATAGGCGCTCAGGCTCTCGACGTAGCGGCGGTGGCCCTCGGCATACAGCGTGTCGAACGCCAGGCTCGACTTGCCCGAGCCGCTCAGCCCGGTGATCACCACCAGCTTGTTGCGCGGGATGTCGAGGTCGATGTTCTTCAGGTTGTGCGTGCGGGCGCCGCGGACGCGGATCAGCTGCAGCTCGATCGAGGCGTCGGCCGGGGGGGTGGTCACCGGATCAGGGGGAACGGGAGGTCGAGGCGCAGGCATCGGATCGCAGGCACGAAACCGGACATCATAAAGGCGCAGCGTGTCGCGGCCCCAGGGCGGGGTTCCGCCGAACGGGGGATGCTGACAAACCCCCGCTGGCTCGCCGACCATTTCGTATACGATATACGAATGCTGCCCTGGACCGCTTCCGCCACCGCCGATCGCCTCAACGATGTGCGCGACACCTCCCTCGCCAAGCTGGTGCGCGACGACGTGCTCGAGCTGATCCTGCATGGCGCGCTGCTGCCCGGCCAGCGCATCAACGAGCCCGACATCGCGGCCCGCCTGAAGGTCTCGCGGGTGCCGGTGCGCGAGGCGCTGCGCGAGCTGGAGAGCTCCGGCCTGGTGGTCTCGCGCAAGAACGCCGGTGTGTTCGTGCGCCAGCTCGAGGCGATCGACGTGCGCGAGCTGTACGAGCTGCGCGAGATGCAGGACGGCTATGCCGCGTCGCGCGTCGCGGCGCTGCCCGCCGCGCGGCGCCAGCCGCTCGCGCGCCGTCTGGAGGCTGCTATCGGCGTGATGAACGCCTCGGTCGACAGCGGCGACGCGCAGGCCTATTACGCCGAGAACCTGAAGTTCCACTGGGCCATCGTCGAGGCGGTCGGCAACCGGCAGTTGCTGGATGCCTACCGCGGCGTGATCCAGCGCCTGCATGTGGCGCGCCTGACCAACCTGTCGGGCGACGCCGGCCGGCGCATCTCGATCGCCGAGCACCTGCAGATCGCGAAGGCGCTGCGCCAGGGCGATGCCGCCGCCTGCGAGCAACTGGCCCGTGCCCACGTCACCGACGCGCATGCGCGCCTGATCCCCACACAACAGACCGGAGACACACGATGAAACGACGTTCGCTGCTGCACGCCGCAGCCCTTTCGGCGCTGCCCGCCTTCGCGCAGGCCCAGTCCAGGTTCCCGAACAAGCCGCTGCGCTACATCGTGCCGGTGGCCGCCGGCGGCGGCAGCGACATGATCGGCCGCACCGTCACCGAACGCTGGGGCGTGCTGCTCGGCCAGACCATCGTGGTCGACAACCAGGGCGGCGGCGGCGGCGTGATCGCCGGACAAACCACCGCGCACGCGGCACCCGACGGCTACACGCTGATGCAGGGCTATGTCGGCACGCACGGCACCAGCCCGGCCACGCGCAAGCTGCCGTACGACGCGGTCAAGGACTTCACGCCGATCGGCATGATCGGCGCCACGCCCAACGTGCTGGTGGTCAACGCCCAGCTGCCGGTGAAGACGCTGAAGGAGTTCATCGACTACCTGAAGAAGAACCCCGGCAAGGTCGCCTACGGCTCGGCTGGCCCGGGCTCGCTGACGCACCTGACGATGGAGCTCTTCAAGCAGCAGGTGGATTCGTTCATGGTGCACGTGCCGTACCGCGGCATCGCACCGGCCTTCACCGACCTGATCGGCGGGCAGACGCAGGCGATGTTCCCCGGCCTGGCCGCCGCGATGCCGCACCTGCGCAGCGGCAGCGTGCGCGCGCTGGCGGTCACCGGCACCAAGCGGCATCCGCAGGCCAAGGACGTGCCGACGCTCGAGGAATCCGGCTTCAAGGGCTTCGACGCGATGCAGTGGTACGGCGTGGTCGGACCGGCCGGCATGCCGGAGACTATCGTGCGCCAGCTCAACGAGACGCTGGCGACGGTGCTGAAGGCGCCGGACCTGCGCGAGAAGCTGGCCGTCGAGGCGGTCGAGCCGACGCCGATGACGCCGGCGCAGTTCGGCGACTACATGCGCAACGACATCGCGCGCTGGGCCAAGCTGGCCAAGGCGCGCAACATCCAACTCGACAACTGAAGAGACCGCCATGGCCCGCAACACCCAGGTCGCCGCCGACCACAACGCCCCGCCCATCACGCAGATCCTCGCCCGCTTCGTCGCCGAACACCCGTCGCGCGGCTGGAGCGATGCGGTCGACCACGAGGCGCACCGCACCTTTCTGAACTGGCTCGGCTGCGCGGTCGGCGCGGCCCGCCACGAGGCGGCCGATGCCGCGCTGGCGGCGGTCGGCATGCTGCAGCCGGCGCCGCAGGCCACCGTGCTCGGC